>JAKLQT010000260.1 GCA_022013205.1 Candidatus Omnitrophota bacterium
CATCGGCTTACGTGACTGATTCTGATGATTTTAAACGTTTCTTTAAAGGTGGAAATTAAAAGAATTCAGAGGTAGATTATGGAAGGAAAAATTAAGGTTTTACTTGTTGATGATGAAGTTGACTTTATAAATATGATGCGGTATTGGCTCAAAAGCAAGAACTTTGAAGCTGATGTTCTTTACAGCGGAGAAAATGTTGTTTCGCTGCTTAAAGAAAAGGATTACAGTATTATGTTTCTTGACCTTAAACTCCCGGGTATCGAGGGGATTGAGATCCTGAAGCAGATACGCCAGTTCGATAAAAAAATTTCGGTAATAATTTTTAGTGCTTATGGAACTGCCCAGAGCCTGAGGGAAGCTACAAACCTGGGAATTTCCGGTTTCTTTGCTAAAGAAAAAGGTTTTGATGAAGCTGCGCGGTTAATATATACAGCATTGAGAATCCATAAGGGATTGTCACATCATGAACCTGAAGGAGGGAAAGAATAGTATGGTACTTGATATGGCAAAAATGCTGCGGATGCTTATTGAAAGAAACGGTTCGGATCTGCATATAGGGGTAAATACAAACGCGCATATTCGTGTTGATGAAAAAATAGTCCCCCTTGACCAGCATATATTATCTGTTGATGACGCGGAAAAACTAATTTACGGTATGATTAATCCTGATGAAATTAAGAGGCTAAGGGAAGCCAGGGAGCTTGACAGGTCCTTTGAGATAGAGGGCTTAAGTCGGTTTCGGATGAATGTGTTCTACCAGAGAGGCTTTGTCGGTTGTGCTATCCGGTCTATTCCTTTTAAGATCTTAAGTTTTGCCGAATGCGGGTTGCCGGTTAAAATAGTAACCGATCTTTCGCGAAAGCCCAAAGGGTTGGTTTTGATTACAGGCGCCACTGGAAGCGGCAAATCCACGACATTATCATCGATTGTGGATAGGATCAATGAGGAGCGAGCCTGTCATATTATCACGGTTGAGGATCCGATAGAATTCGTGCATAAGAATAAACAGGCGATTATAGATCAGAGAGAAGTTGGGCAGGATACCCAAAGTTTTGCCGCGGCTCTCAAGCATGTTTTGCGCCAGGACCCTGATGTAATTATGGTGGGGGAAATGAGAGACCTTGAAACAATAGAAGCAGCGCTGACCATCGCGGAAACCGGACATCTTGTTTTCGCGACATTGCATACGTCTGACGCGGTACAGACGATTAACCGTATTATTGATGTCTTTCCCTCTCACCAACAGCAGCAGGTACGCACACAGCTTTCTTTTGTGCTCCTGGGTATTCTTTCTCAGCAGCTTATACCAAAGGTCGGCGGCAGCGGACGTATACTTGCCACTGAGGTTATGATAGCGACCCCTGCGGTTAGGAGTATGATCAGAGAGCAGAAAGTGCATCAGATTTACTCTATTCTTCAGACAAGCACAAAAGAGGGAATGAGGACAATGAACCAATCTATTTACGAGCTTTATACAGAAAAACATATTTCATATGAAGATGCTGTATCACGCAGCATGGATCCTGATGACCTGATAAGATTATTTAAAAGATAATATTCTGCTATGAAAATAAAAAAAGGTAAACAGTTAGGACAGCTTCTAATTGAAAAAAACGTAATTACTCATGAACAACTGGATCAGGCGTTAGAGGTGCAGCTCAAAGAAGGTGGTTTGCTGGGGCAGATCCTTATTAAACTTAATATCGTGACAGCTGAGCAGATAGAAAACAGCATCAATGAGCAGACAAGCAGTGCTGAAAAATTAGAGAACGCCTTAAAGGAAACAGGGATTCTCTCCGCTGAGCAGTTGAAGCAAGTTTTGGAATTGCAAAAAAAAGAAGGCAGAACTTTTGCTCAGGCTATTGTTAAACTGGGAGTACTTGGGGAAGAAGAACTTGTAAGCACTATGGTGACCCAGTTTGGGTTTCCTTATTTGCAGTTGGTAAATTATGAAATTGAAAGTGAAATTGTTAAAATCATTTCCAAAAGTACTGCCGAAAAATACTCTCTTATTGCTATTGATAAAATCGGCAATATCCTTACAATAGCTATGGCTGACCCTCTTAATTCTGCTGCTCTTGACGATATCCGGAAAGAGACAGGTTTGAACGTGGAAGCATTTATTTCCACATTCTCTGATATTAATAATGCCATATCGCAGTTTTATGTTTAATTATCCGCTTTATTGAGGATTTAATAGATGTCTCATAATTTAAAACAAAAAATGCTTGAGGTTTTAACCAGGTCTAATTTTTTAACCAAGGAACAGCTGGATGAAGCTATTGAAATACAAAAAACCTCAGGCAGGCGTTTGAGTGAAGTTTTGACAATGATGGGGTTTATTACGGAAAAAGATCTGGTCATTGTCTTAAGTCAAAGCATGAATATCCCGCCTATCAATCTGGCTAAAATAAAAATTAGTCATGATGTGGTTCAGATAATTCCCAGAGTATCAGCTGAAAAGTATCAGGCAATTGCGGTCTCAAAAATCGGAAAAGTCCTGACTGTGGCCATGGTTGACCCTTTGAATATTTTGGCTATAGATGAGCTGAAAGTGTTAACGAATTATGAGCTCAAGGTAGTTATTGCCGATGAAGAAAAACTCAAAAACGCGATAAAAACTTATTATGAGTCATCATCGAACGAGCAGATGCAAGGCATAATAGAAGATGTTAAAGGCATGGATATGCAGATCATTGAGGATAAAGGCGATGAGGCTGCAATAAACACGCAGCAGATAATGAGGGATGTTGAGGATGCTCCGATCGTTAAAGTGACAAATATGCTTCTAAGTGAGGCAATAAAGTACCAGGCCAGTGATATTTTGATTGAGCCGCAGGAAAAAACAGTACGTATCAGATATCGTTTGGATGGAATTTTAAAGGAGTTTCCCGCGCCGCCTAAGTCGATGCAGGAGTCGATTGTCTCGCGTATCAAGGTTATGGCGGTCCTAAATATTGCGGAACACCGCCTTCCGCAGGACGGTAGATTTAAGATAAAGGTTTTGGACAGGGAAGTTGACTTTCGCGTTTCGATCATGCCGACAAGCCACGGTGAAAAGGTGGCATTACGCGTTTTGGATAAGACGGCAGTTGTTCTGGATATTGATACAATGGGTTTTGAGCCGGATCCTCTTAAAATCATAAAGGAGCTGGCAATGGAGCCGCATGGAATGATTCTTGTTTGCGGCCCGACAGGTTCGGGAAAATCTACGACGCTTTATTCGATCCTGCGTTATGTGGATGATCCGGAAAAGAATTTATGTACCGCGGAAGATCCGGTTGAGTACCAGATGAAGGGGATCAATCAGGTAAACGTTCATCCTGATGTCGGACTGACCTTTGCCGGCGCCCTGCGTTCATTTTTGCGGCAGGACCCTGATATTATCATGGTCGGTGAAATACGCGATACCGAAACAATGGATATATCCATTAAAGCTGCTCTTACCGGCCATTTGGTGTTAAGCACCCTGCATACAACTGAGGCAGCCGGCGCGGTGACCAGAATGGTTAATATGGGTATTGAACCCTTTTTAATTACATCATCGTGCTTGATGGTTTGCGCGCAGCGGCTGATCCGGAAGATTTGCAAGCATTGCAAGGAAGCTTACCCGATAAGCGATGAAATAAGAGAAAAATTTAAAATCCCTGTTAAATATACCGAGCTTTATCATGGAAAGGGCTGCGATGAGTGTGAAAAAAGCGGCTATAAGGGAAGGATCGGTATGTGTGAGGTTTTAGTTTTAACTCCTGAGGTAAAAGATCTGATTATGAAGAAATCTCAGGAGGGGGTTATCAAAGCTAAAGGCCGTGAGCAGGGAATGAAAACCTTAAGAGAGAACGGAATAATAAAAGCATTAAAAGGTATTACGAGCCTGGAAGAGATTACCAGGGTAACGGTTGAAGATGATTGATGTATAGGAATTACTGATGCGCAGAACAAAGAAACGATTAAATGAACTTTTGCTGGATTACGGCCTCATTAAAGAAAAGGATGTTATTAAGGCATTAGATATACAACGCCAAACCGGGGCTCAGCTTGCTACTATCCTGATTGAGGAGGGATACGTAAAGGAGGAGGATATAGTAACCTGTTTTTGCAGGTATCTGGACATACCGCCTATTTCACTTGCGAAATTCAAATCTGACGAGGCGATTATTAAAATTATCCCGGAGCATGTGGCGCGTCATTACCGGCTGGTATGCGTATCGCAGATGGGAAATATGCTTACTGTGGCTATGAGCGACCCGCTGAATGTTTTGGCTGTTGATGACATAAAGGCCTTGACAGGCTATGATGTTATTCCTGTTGTTTCGTGCCTTTCTGAGATCACAGAGGCTGTTGACCGGTTTTACCACCATAAAGCTGAAGCTAAAAAAAAAAGGTTCCTTTAATGATCTGGTAAAAGAGATCAGTGATGAAGATATTGAGATAATCAAGGATGTAGAGCAGATCGATATCGGAGAAGTAATCCGCTCAAGCAGTGAAGCCCCTATAGTTAAAATGATCGATGCTCTAATTGCCGAGGCTTTGATAAAGAGAGCATCGGATATCCATATCGAGCCTTATGAGGAAAACATACGGGTGCGTTATCGGGTTGACGGAGCTTTGCAGGAGGCAGCAGTTTTACCGAAGAAAATTCAGAACGCTATTTTAGCGCGTTTAAAAATTATGTCCAATCTGGATATTACGCAGCGCCTTATCCCTCAGGACGGGCGTTTTAAAGTCAGGTTGGATGAAAGGGAAGTTGATTTTCGTGTTTCCGTGCTGCCTGTCTGTTATGGGGAAAAAGTGGTTATGAGAGCTCTGGATAAGGCAAATTTAACTATCGGCCTTGAGGCTCTGGGATTTTTACCTCAGGCAATGGACGGTTTTCAATACGCGGTAACGCGGCCCTATGGTATGATATTGGTTACAGGCCCAACAGGCTCGGGGAAATCCACAACCCTGTATTCTGTATTGAACAAACTTAACCAGCCGGAAAAGAACCTGATCACAATAGAAGATCCTGTTGAATATCAGGTTGAAGGTATTACTCAGGTGCAGGTTAAACCTGATATTGGATTGACTTTTTCTCAAGGGCTTCGGGCAATTTTACGGCAGAACCCTGATGTGCTTATGGTCGGTGAGATACGTGATTTTGAAACAGGTGATATCGCTATCAAAGCTGCTTTAACCGGAGCATTGCTGTTGAGCACCCTGCATACCAATGATGCCCCAGGGGCCGTAACCCGTCTAATAGACATGGGTATTGAGCCGTTTCTGATTGCCAGTAGTGTTATTGCTGTGGGAGCGCAAAGGCTTGCCAGAAGGATTTGTTCGGACTGCAAAGAACCGTACGATATTCCGCAATCAGTTTTTGATAGAATGAACATTGAGATTGATACAAGTACGATTAAAGTCTATAGAGGAAAAGGCTGCAGCAAGTGTAACGGCAGCGGTTACCGCGGCCGTTTCGCGATTCTTGAAGTGTTGATTGTAAATGATATTGTGCGGGAAATGATCATGAAAAGGTGCTCTAGTGATGAGATAAAAAGATACGCGAAGAAGGAGCTGGGTATGCTTACTTTGCGTGATACGGGAATTCAGAATTTTTTAAAAGGACAGACAACGCTAGAAGAGGTTTTGCGGGTAACCTCAAAAGAATAGATGACGCTGTTGCAAAACGCACATCTGCGGCGTTATTCACTTGCACATGCTGCAACACCGCCTAGATAGATTTAGATTTATATTATTTTTGTTTTA
>JAKLQT010000028.1 GCA_022013205.1 Candidatus Omnitrophota bacterium
GCGCTCATTACCGCGGCTGGTGATATGATAAAAACAATGCTCTGCTTGTAATCGATAGGGGCGTGCCATAGCACTAGTCTACTGCTCTCATTAAACTTTGTCAATTAGTTTGTACTTTGGAGGGCTGACCCCTCTGCTTTCAGCAGCTGCCCGGCATTGTCATAGTCATAGCTATAGACATTATTATCATTATCAGTAATGCTTACAAGCTGCCCAAAGGTATTGTACTCGTAGTAGTGAGAAGATATAACTTGCTGTGAATCATTTCTTACGGTAATATCTTTTATCCGGTCATTATCATAATACACCCATTCCGTCCTTGTTAAGTTATTAAAACTCATTTGCGCGCATCGCCCGGCTTCATCATAGGTAAAAGAGGTTACCCTAGATTGAGGATTAGTTATGGTGTGAAGCAGGTTGTTATCATAATAATCGTATGTAGTGGCGCCTTCGCCTGAAACAGTCATCGTAAGACGGTTTCCAACATTATCATAAGTATAACTTAGGGTGTCATTAGCTTCCGGGCCGTCTACCGATACCAGCCATCCTCGATTATTGTAAGCATAAGCCATTATGCCTCTCGTATCTGTCATTTGAGATACTTCGCCGTATTGGTTATACTGGTATTGCACAGTAGTTGTATCCGGATAAGTTTTTTTCTGCAGCCTGCCTGCCAGATCATATTCGTAAGATATTGTATTATTATTCGCGTCGGTTTCACTTTTTATCTTCTCGTTTTTATAATAAGTATAACCGGTTGTTTTGGTTAACGGATCGGTTTGGCTTATGAGTAAATTAACATCCGGGTCATAGACATACGCCGTGAGTTTTCCATGGGGATCTTCAACGGATGTTAAATTCCCGGTTTCATCATATGTGAATTTTGCCGCGTTACCCAATCCATCCCGGGCCTCTTTTAGCCGGTACCAGCGGTCGTATAGTTTGGTTTGAACAGCCAGGGGCGTGCCATCAGCTCTATATTTTTTCATTTGTGTATATTGTTCGCCATGTAATAACGCGGGCGCTCCAGCATAATCATATTCCGTGATTTCTCCTTCAGGATCTTTTATTCTTGTAACACGATTATAGTGGTCATCGTATTCCATTTCTGCAGTAAGTTGGCTACCGCCTACATTACGAATTAGTTTCGTCATGTTCCCAAAGGAATCATATTCATAATCCGTGGTATTATTTTCGGCATCGGTTTCCTTGACTAGATGATTAAGCGCGTTATACTCATATGTAGACTCGTGGCCGTTAACATCTGTAAATGTCAGTAAATTACCATTATTGTCATAGGTATATTGTTCATAACTTATATCCGGATATGTTTTTTTAATTAATCTATTACGGCCGTCATATTCATATGTCGTCGGTACATCATTTCTATATTTACTGCTTATTAAATTATTCGCCTCATCGTAAGTAAATTCCGTATAATTACCTTCCCCGTCTGTGATTTTCGTCGCGTTTCCGTTTCCATCATATGTGTACAAGGTTTCAATGCCTTCAGGGACGGTAAGTTTTGTTAAATTGCCGTACTCATCGTAGTCATAACTGGTTACCGCCCGCGTACCTTCTGAACCTGGGGTGTCTTTTGTTTTTAGATTACCTTTTGTATCATACGTGTAAGTTGTAACCCTTCCTTTGGCGTCAATCATTGTTTCTACCTGATGAAAGTCTTGATGATAAGTCATTGTTGACAATACTTGCCCCGTATCATCGCTTACCTCTAAACAGTTGCCGTAATTGTCATTTTTCCATCTGCTAATATGGCCGTTTATATCTGTTCTGCTTTCGTATCTATAATTATCATCATAAGTATAATCAGTTATCCCGTGATTAGAATCTATAATTCTCGTGATCGATCCTTCATCGAATTCATATATCGTATTTCTGCCGCGCGTATCGCTTACTGTGGTTACTTCCAGGAAAGTATTATAATTATATATTGCTTCATTTTCCTGCGCGTCGGTTACTTTGACACACCGGTCATTATAATCATACTCGTATTCCATGCGGTTATTATTCGCGTCAATAACGGCAGTCAAATTATGAATATCATAGGGATCATTATATTCATACTGGAATCTATAATTTTCCGGGCCGGTTACTTCTATCAAATTGCTTTTATCATCATAGTAATAGCTATATTGGCCCATAGGGCTATTGATCTTATCAATCTTGTAAGTATTGACATTGCGGATAAACTCAACATATCTTCCGCTATCTTCTGATATTTTAATTATATGGTCATCCCCATCCCTTACGTAGGTTAGACGGTTTCCGTTTTGATCTTCAATATATTCAAGTTTTGTTGTGCACACAGATCCAAGGGGGAAATATTCCCAAGATACAGAAAAGTAATAACTTTGAAACCCGTAACGGCTTGTCCATCTTTTCCATATATAATCACCGTTAGGGGTTTCTATAAGTTCTGAAGCATCGCAAGACGGCCCTATGTAGCTGCCGTCAGAATTACGGTAATATGTAAAACAATGTCCGTCAGGAAGCGTAACAGCCATACTATTATTACCAAAAAACAGCGGAGTTAAGCTAACCAATTGAAATCCCTGCCAGCCAAAACCAAAAGGCGTATTACGCGTGCTCGCGCTGGAATAAGTTCTCTCAACACGCAGCCCCATGCCATTTCTTCTTCCTCTGCCGGGAATTAAGATGTCTGTTACAGGAAGCACAAGTTTGCCGCTGGTAACGCAAACCGGATCAATCGGCTGCTCACAATCACCCCCTCCAATCCAACTACTCAAATTATCAAGTAATATTCTACCTGCCTTTTCAGCCCCTGGAAAAAGATATCCCATTGCCTTTAAAAGTCCTTTCGGAATTATCGGCCCGATATTACTCATATTCATGTTCCAGCCGCCATTGGGGTTGACCCCGGGATCTCCTTTTGTTGTTCCGCCCTCTGTACCGCCTTTTATACTCATTGTCTGTTTATAACTCAGCCGCTTATATTCTGCTATAGGTTTTTCCGCTAATATTTCTCCCTGCCAACGTTTTGATAATAATTTTATGGGAATCTTTTTTTCTTTGAAATTATCAACAACAATTACAGCATCTTCTCTTTTCTCTTTCAATAGAACATAATGATTCCCATCAATAAGTAAAATAACCTTATCACTATATTCTAATAATTCTGGTAATGTAATTTCTAAAGCATAAAGCTTCACTCCTTTTTTATCCGCAGCCTCCTGCAAACCAAGCATTGTTGTGCCTATTTCATCAGTCCCCGCTAAAACAGCGATTTCCTCAGGGCTTGTCTTAATCCCGCGTTTAGTAAGCAATATACTCAAGCTATCCGGGCCGCAGCGGTTAGAAGGTGTTAAAACCAGGCCTTTTTCTTTGTTTTTACCTTGTTTCCTCTTTTGTATATTCTTTAAATAAGTTATAGTCCCTATGGCTTTTTGAGCGCTTTCATAATAACGGCATTGCGGATACATTTGTATTAGCGTTTTAAACGCTTGTTCCGCTAAATTATACTCGCGCTGAAAATATCTCGCCTTTCCTATAAACATCAATGCTTCACTATCATAATACGACCCGGCATTTAAGACTTTTTCAAATTCCGCAACTGCTTTGTCATATTGCCTTTGTTGAATATAAATTTTTCCGACCTCTAAGCATAAAGGATTAATAAATTGCCCTTCTTCTATTGTTTTCTTTGCGTATATTATTGCTTCTGTTGAATCATTATCAATTTTTCTTAAGGCCTGCACTGCTTTTAAATGATTGCCCTCAGCTTTGAAATAATTCGCGGCTTTTCTGTAATCACGCAGTTTCCACCAGACATCTCCCAGCCCATCCCGGTCATTTGCCCTTGTAAAATATTCAATAGCTTTATTAAACTGTTTTCTTTGTAATGCCAGTATTCCCAAGCCCGCGTCATCTTCCGCCTTTTGAAAACACTCTTCAGCTTTTTCAAATTCCCCTGTTTGACTATATACATACCCTTGTCCTGATAAATCGTTGGCCTGCAAAAAAAACCGCATTGCCTCTTCCAGCTTTTTTTCTTCCAACTTTACAAATCCAAGCCCAGATAAATCGTTGGCTTGTGTGAAACAACTTTCTGCCTTTTGAATATCACCTAAGCCTAAGTAGATATGCCCCATTAAAGATATATCATTTGCTTCCCGGGCGTATTGTATTGCTTGTTCATAGGCTTTTTGCTGCGAGTACACAAAGCCTATCCCTGAGAGATCATTAGCTTTCTTGAATTTCTCAAGAGCTTTTTCATAGTTATGTGATTTTAAGCGCGCGAATCCCTGCGCGGATAAATCGTTTGACTCTTCAGCATACCTTAGCGCAGCTTCCGCGTTATTTTTCCCGCAATAGGCATGAGCTAAGCCCTCATTATCCTGAGCCTTCCGAAACAGATTAATAGCTTCGTCATACTGTTTTTTTCCGCAATAAGCATATCCCAAAGCCGATAAGTCATTAGCCTGGTTCGCGTATTCTATTGCTTTATCAAACTGCTTCTTTCCGCAATACGCCAAACTAAGCCCGGAAAGATCATTGGCTTCTAAAAACATCGAGATCGCTGCATCATATTGTTTTTTACCGCAATACACATGCCCCATTGCTGAGCGATCATTCGCGCTATTGGCATAACTTATTGCCGCGTCATAATCTCTTTTTCCGCAATACGCGTGACTCAACCCGGAATTATCGTTCGCTTTTTGAAAATATTCTATCGCCTTATCAAAATCTTTTTTCCCGCTGTAGACTAAGCTCATCCCTGAAATATCATTCGCTTTGTAAAAATTAGAAAACGCCTCACTGTATTCCTTTTTTCCGCAATACGCGTGCCCTAAAGCGGATAAATCGTTTGCACTCTGAGCAAAATCAATTGCCTTGTCATACTGTTTTTTTCCAGCATAAACCAAGCTTAATCCTGAATAGTCATTGGCCTGGGTGAAATATGCCACTGCTTCATTATACTTTTTCTTTCCAAGCAAAGACATGCCGATTCCGGACTTGTTCTTATGTTTTTCAAAATGATTAAATGCTTCATCAAATCTCTGTTCCGCTAACAATACAAGGCCTAATCCATTTTGATCTTTCGCGTCATTAAAATAATTTCTTGCTTGCTCAAACTTATTCTCACCTAATGCGGCTAATCCAAGCCCGGCGCGGTCATTTCCTTTTAAAAAATATTCTTTAGCTTTATTAAAATCTCTTTTACCGCAATATGCCAAACCAAGGCCTGAGTTATCATCTTTTAGTTTAAAATGCTCTATAGCCTTATCAAAATCCCTTTTGCCGCAATACGCCAAGCCAAGGCCTGAGGCATTATTACCTTTTTTAAAACTCCTGATAGCCTCATCAAACTGCTTCATCGCGCAATAGGCTATGCCTTGCCCGGAATAATCCTCTTCAATCACGTATAATTCCAAAGCCTTACTGAAGTCGCCTTGCTCTATCGCGCGATGCGCGACCACACTTCCGGCAGTCTTCAATCCCATTAAAAATAAAGAGCATAATATTATTGTTCCTAAAACTATATTAATTTTCCTCTTCATCCCAGCCCTCCTTTTTATTGTAATGTTTTAGCAATAAAGGCACTAATCAACATTAAAATCAGCCATGAAACCGCGACAAGATGCTTTATGATTTTATTATTGAAGCTGAATCTAAAAAGCAGAATACTTAAAACTAAACCGCTGCTAAAAGTCAAAAACCAAATATTATCTGAAGCCAAGCACGTAACAAAGAATATTACCGCGAATATTCCCTCCATCATAACTATCTCATGCCTGTTTGAAATAGGAGATTTTAGAAATTGCATAAAACTTTTTCCGCGTACTATCTCTAAAGGCTTTTCATCTCTGCCGGTTATAGGGAAACTAGCTGTTCGGGTAATAAGATATGCTATTAAGCTTAATGAGGAAGCCACTTGCATAGCATAAAACATAAAGGTATACATGATTATATAACGAATCTTTTTTTCAGGATTGGTTAAAAAACTTGTAATAGCCGGCAAAACAGGGCTTATTGACGCAATCAGTAGTAGCAGGAAAAAATCCCATGTCCAGAATAAATTTCCTGATACACCTAAAACCAGGTTTACCATCGAGCCGTCATAAGCTACCGGCATATCAAACATTGGGCCTTGAAATCTAAAATGAGAGAAATAAATAGGAAGGATAATCCCTACAAGCAGCAAAAGCAAAAAGAACGGAAAAGCTAATAAAAGACTACAGGCTGAAGCTAAAACATCAAATTTCTCTACCCATTGGATATGTGAGCATCTTGCAAACCCTGGAAAATATTTCAACAAACATTCAGCAGTCCCTCTGATCCATTTCTCATTTCTCTTCCTATATTGTTTATACGCCGCAGGATAGTCCTCAAGGCATGTTACTTCTTCCGCGTAAATACCTTGATAACCTTTTTCCCTGATTTTTAAAGTATACGCCAGGTCTTCTGTAGCTATTTCAGGAAATCCTCCAATCTTTTGCCACACATCTGTGCGCATCAATGCCCCATGTCCATAGAACAGAACAAAACCATAGGCATTTTTTGTTTTTAAATATCTATCATAATGTAACCCTATTTGATAGCCGAGATCTTGGGCAAACTTAGAATCTTGTTCTGGATTTAATTCCTGACGCGCCTGGACAAAAGCAACTTTCTCATTATTGAAATAAGAAAGTAATTTGGAGATATAATCTCCCGGAAGGATTGTATCCGCGTCAGATATACTGAATAATTTAAAGCCTGATATTTGTTTCAAGCAATTATTTATATTTCCTGCTTTGTATCCTTTTTTTAGATCTCTGCGTATAACATTTACTTTATCATTATATTCGGCCGCGAACGCGTCTATTTCCTTCCTATATTCGTAATTATCACCGTCATCAAGGATAAAAACACTAAAATTACTATAATCTTGTTCTATGCAGGATAAAACCGCTTTTTCAATAAAATCATCGCAAGTCGCATAAAGCAGCGCGACCCTTGGATTTTTAACTTCAAATAAGGTTTCCTGATTATCTAAATCAACTTGCGTATTACCCCGGTATGAAAACAGGATAATAATCAAGTGATAAAATCCGTAGAACCAAAATAAGTTCAAAAGCAGGGCAAACAGAATAATCGCGAATTTAGCGAAGATATTTTCCGGCCCAACAAGCAGAGCGATTATGCGGGGGCTAAAATAGAATGAGACACAAAGCCAGCAAAAAATCATTACCCCAAACATGTAGGGATTTATTTCTTGATTTAGGCGACAGGAACTAAGCTTCTTTTTAGCACACCTCCTTCATCAATTTGCGTGCTTCAAAAATAACTTCTACACAGTATCGTACTAATGAAACTCACCCAGGCTAAAGCCCGGGGTTTCTGAGCGGAATCCCGCAGATTTACTTTTCCGCCACTGTATAACAGCAAGGCCTCGCCAGTTTTACTGGCGGGCATCCCCGGCTTGCCTGTCCCGCTGTATTTAAAGCGGGGAAAGCCGGGGTTTTCAAAGCATGCGGGATAAAAAAAAAGCAGCCTTTCGACTGCTTTTTTATCTATTCATAAAAATTTTCATATAATGTCTCATATTTCACCTTATAAAAGGTTATACCTTCCATGAGCACAATAAAAATCCATTTAATATGTAAATATTAACTACTTAAATTTACCATATCTTTTAAC
>JAKLQT010000029.1 GCA_022013205.1 Candidatus Omnitrophota bacterium
CACGAACGGGATTGAACCGTTGACCTCATCCTTACCAAGGATGTGCTCTGCCGACTGAGCTACAGCAGCGCTTTTTAGGCGCCCACCGTATTTAGAAAATATAAAAAATTTATGAAGCGTAAAGTTTAAAATATACCATAAAAAAAATTCTTGTCAAGTATTTTTTTAATTTTAACCAAGGAAGGGAATGTTTCCAGAAGTTTTAATAACTTTTTCTGCGAGTCTTTACTGCCCTAGTTTTTTCCGAATTATTTCAAATAATTGTTCCCTATCTACCGGTTTTACCAGATACTCATTGATCCCTTCTATCGCAAAGAGTTCTCTCATGCCTTCCTGCGCGGAAAACACAATGATCGGCATGCCCTTTGTCTGCTCATCGTAGCGGATCTGCTTAGCAACTGTAAATCCGTCGAGACCAGGCATTATAATATCAAGCAGAACCAAATCCGGCCCGGTTTCCTTAATCATGCCAAGAGCCTGCGAACTGTCGCTCACAAAAGACACCGCATATCCCTTTGTTTCCAAAAACTTTTTCATTTCCGACGCTGATGCTACATCATCTTCTACAATAACAATCTTCTTCCCTGTGTCCAAGTTTTCTCCTTCTTTGATTAGCACCTTAGAAAGTGTTATATTAACAAAAAATACTTTTTAAGTCAATTTTTTTCTTTTTTTAAGTCCTTGGCCCATTGCCACAGGCAAAGGTTTACCAAAAAAGCACCTTATCATTGATCTGAATGTTATTTTCATCCATCCACCCTGCATTTACCTCAAGAGCATACTTAGCCGCTTTAGCAGGCTTATAACGGATCTGCGTGTCCAGCGGGATCATCTGCTGAATATCAACTATTGTATTATTACCGTCAATAAAAGCTATGTCCAAGGGGATATAAGTATCTTTCATCCAGAAACTATGAAAATCTTCCTCTTTAAATATAAAAAGCATTCCACGGTTTTTCTTAAGGCAAGATCTGTGCTGCAGTCCTTTCTGTCTTTGCACTCGAGTCTTTGCAACCTCTACAATGATCAGCCTGGAATTGACAACCAGAATCCGCACAGGAGAAACCAAGTATAACAGGATAACCGTAAAAACACACCCAAAGACAATTAAAATGATCTTTTTTTTCTTTAACATCTTGTGTGAAAAAACATAGTTATTGCGCCTTTAATGCAGTTTCCATATGTTTTAAAAATTCCTCTGGAGGTAAATACCCCGCAATAGTGTCCATCACTTTACCCTCTGATGTCAGGAACACGGTTGTCGGCAATCCCCTAATCTTGTAATTTTTCGCCACATCAGGCTGCTTAGACGTATCAATTTTAACGCAAATAAATTTCTTTGCCAGCTCAGCGACTTTCAGATTCGCATAGGTATCCGTATCCATTCGCCGGCACCAGCTGCACCAATCCGCATAAAAATCTATAAACATCGGATTCCCCCTATACTTAGCCAAATCCTGCGCTGCAGGTAAGTCGGTGATCCAATCAATGCTGCCCTTGGCCCCCTGGGTTACTGCTTGATCACACCCTATTATTAAAAATAATCCTATTAAAAGTGCTATTTTTCTCATCTGGTACCCGCTTACTATAAAATTCTGTTATAAATAAACATCCAATATGCCAGAAAATAAACTAATTCAATAAAAAAGCAATAAATTTTTTTATACCTGATTTTTTGAAGAACATAAATATTTATAATTAAAAACCCGGTCAGAAAAGTAACGGATATAACTATAGATTTTAAGAACATCTTAAGCATTGTTTTATTTTAACGCATAGCGAAATCAGTGTCAAGAAAAGGCCGCTATTGTCAAATCACCAATACACGCTGCTTCAAAATCTTGAGCGTACTTGTTTAACTTTCTTTATCAGAGTAAGTAAGGAATCTTTTATGCTTTGAAAATCGCCTGCATGTATTTGCTTGAGATCAAAAACGCTGGATCCTACGGCAACTGCCTGCGCGCCGCAAGTAAAATATTCTGTTATGTTCTCCAGCCGTACACCGCCTACAGCCATGAGCAGCATATCATTAAATGGCCCCAGCAATTCCCTGATGTATTTCGGCCCGAAAAAAGACGCAGGGAAAACCTTAACCATTGCCGCGCCCTGGCTCCAGGCACTGTGGATTTCCTGAGGGGTCAAAGCACCGGGAAAAACCGGGATATTATTTTGTTTACAATAGCGCATTATTTCTGGAATACAGCAAGGTGAGACAATAAAAGAAGCACCTGCGTGCAAGGCAGTTTCTAAATCTGCCATAGTTAATACCGTACCCGCGCCTATATTCAGGCGCTTACCAGCTAACTTTGACATTTTTTTTATCAGCGATCCTGCATCAGGAGTATTCATTGTGATCTCTACGGTATTCATACCCGAGAGCACAATCGTCTCCGTAAGCCTTTCAAGTATCGGGAGTTTCACGCCTCTTAAAATGCCCATAAGCGGCATTTCTTTAAATCTTTTCATGTCCATCGCATACACTTGATTACTCTACTTCTGTAATGGTAAGGCTTTCAAAAAACTCGCGATAATCTTCCTTCTGTTCGCTACTACGCAGGGCCATTGCCGCACGCGGATGTTCATTAAGCATACCTGTAATCGCATAAGGAATAATATATCCCCATTCTATCTTATCTCTAAGCGGAATAAATTCTTTTGAGATAACATCAAGAACAGGGCGTATATTGAATTTAGGGTTTTTCAGGAAACCGATAAGCAATTCCAGGGGACAATTCCCTGCGGCGCGGCCAATACCGAAGATAGTACCGTCAAGATAATTCACCCCGTGTATTATTGCCTCAATTGTATTGCTAAAAGCAAGCTGCTGGTTATTATGGCCATGCATGCCTACTTCTTTTGTTTTTAGAATACTCTTGAATTTCTTTACCAGAAACTCTGTGCTCTCCTGATAAAGCGATCCGAAGCTGTCCACAATATAGATAACATCAGCCTTTGCTTCTTCTTCAAGCTGATGCAGGGCCTCAGACAGTTCATTATCCAGTGTGCGGGAAATTGCCATGATGTTAATCGCAGTCTCATATCCCATTTGCGAAAATTCATTGACCAGGGCTATAGCCTTATCTACATCCTTTGCGTAAGAGGCCACTCTGATCATGTCAACAGGGCTCTCCTTTGCCGGTTTAATATCTTCCATGTCTACGCGGCCGACATCGGCCATCACCGATATTTTCGTATTTGATTCTATGCCGTCAATAACTTTACTGAGAACATCATCATCGCAAAACTTCCATTTCCCGTATTCGCTTGAGGAAAATATCTTTTTCGAATTCTTATATCCCACTTCCATGTAATCAACACCGGCTTCAGATAATGCCTTATAGACTACACGCACAAAGCGTTCGTCAAAATCATGATTATTGATTAACCCCCCGTCACGAATCGTGCAATCAAGAACTTTAATTTGCGGCCTGAACATATTAATTACCTCCTTAATTCACCTCTTCTACGACGAGGTGAATTGACCTCGAACGCATGTGAGAGGGTTTCCAATTAAAATTAATCTAAGGAAAGATATTTTAACAGATAATAAAGGGCTCTGACAAGGAAAAATAAAAATAGCTTATCTAGTCCTCTTCAATCATTAGTTTTGATTAAGCAAATACTCCTGTCTCCAGCATCACCCATAAAGCTTGGTTTGTCAAAGATAAGGGGCTCCGATTTACGGAACCCCTTATCTTTCAAAATGTTATTATATAATTAGTTTTGTTTCTGTGCTGCTTTTTGTACGCCATATGTCCTAAGCAGATCATTGACATTGGTTGTTTTCAGATCCATACCACTTGTCTCTGAAAACGGCAGTAAGTAGATCGGTTTGCCTATGAGAGCCTCGGCCATTTTCAGCTTGACCATGGTAATACCGCCTGAATTATTCAAAGCCTCAACTGTCTTCTCAATACCCTTTGCCTCAGCAATGCCTTCGATCTCAATAGCCTTGGCAATGCGGCTCTCCTGCTCATAATAGGCGTCTGCTTCAATCTTTTCTTTTGCAAATTCACCATCAGCAGCAGCGACCATCTGGTTCACTTCTCCCTGCGACTGCTGCAGCTTTTGCTTATACTCCTCAACCGTTGCATTTACCTCAGACTTAAAGCGTTCTGCCATCTGATCCGCTACCTTTTTCTCCTCTATTGCTTTTTGATAAGCTGGATTAAACCGGTAATCCTTAGACAGCACGCTTTCTACGATTACTC
Source organism: Candidatus Omnitrophota bacterium (assembly GCA_022013205.1). Taxonomy (GTDB): domain Bacteria; phylum Omnitrophota; class Gorgyraeia; order B26-G9; family B26-G9; genus JAGLQQ01. Next base: position 4,212 of record JAKLQT010000029.1, read on the forward strand.
CGTATGCACTGAGCTGCTCATTGAGCAATGCTATAGCCTTGTCGGCTTTTTCTGTGCGCTTATTAGCAACATAGAAATCCTCGGTCTTCAACTCACCGAAAAGATCACGAGTTATATTGCGTGAGATCGGCCGCACAACTTTTTCTTCAAGCTCCAGGTTATCTTTAGCCACGTACTCTAAGATATAAGGCGCTTTATCCGGGATAATACGATAGGCAATGATAACATCAAGGCTGATATCATTTCCGTCTATGGTCTTAAACAACACATCGTCCGGGCCGTAATGCGCTCCCTGGCCCTTCTTAATGGTCATCTCCATATTCCTGAGCTTTGTATCAAAAGTGTGCCAATCGTTTATCAGTGGCGGGAAGAAAAATGTCGTACCTGGGGCGTAAATTTTCTGCATTACCCCTTTTTTTACAAACGGCGACCATTTAATTGTCCGCACGCCAACCTCAGTTGACTGGGTTGAATGCGGCATGCATCCGGAAACACTTACTGCTATATATACTAAAAGGAGGCTCAAAGTGAACTTTATCATTTTTATTTTGTTTTTCATTGCTGCCCACCCCCTTTTACACCAAAAAGTTCCATGTTTTTGTCCAAATCTAACGGATTAAAGCCGTTCGGCCCGCTGGAAGAAAGCATAATAACATTAAGCCCTTTCAGCACCTCTGCCATTTTTAATCCCACAAGCTTATCCGAACCTTTTTGCTGATACGCATTATTTATAAGCTCTTTCTTTTTTGCCTCTGCGAGTTTTATCATTAGATTTGCTTCCGCATGCTTGGTTCTAACATAAAGATCACGTTCTGAGTTTTTCTTAACCACATAGGCCTTTCCCTCTTCAAGCCGGATCTTCATATTGGCCTCTCCTTCTTCACGCACTTTTTTAACCAGCGCCTCCTCTCCTGTTGCCCTGGCCTTGGACATGTTGGTAAAAACCAGCTGGTCTTTCAGCTTTTTCTCTTCTATATTTCTCTGCAGCTCATCGCTGTATTTGAAATAGCGGATAAGCACGTAGTCCACTTTTATGCCTTTGGGCTCCAGTTCTCTGTTAAGCAGTTCCTTTGACTGCTGTGCTCTGGCTACACGCAGCGGGCTGTTAAAAAACTCCTCTGTGGTCATCTCCCCAAGTGTTTCTTTTAATTTCGGCTCCACCTTGGGAATAATTCCGTTAGTTTGATACAGCAAACCAGGGCCTACGGTTGTAATTACTTTATACGGATTCACGATATGATAAAGTACGCTCACATCAACATCCACAAAAAATCCGTCTGAAGTTTGGATGTGGGCTGCTTTTTCAAATCCGCCCTTTTGCTTCCTTTGCCCATAATATTCTTCAGGCGTCCGCGAAAGCCCTAAATTAAACTGGATGTTTTTTGCCTTGCTCTCCAGATAATCATTTAGTTCAAACACCTGCAGATCCTTTGGGAACCTGTGCATACGGTGTATGCCGAAAGGGGCAATAACATGAAACCCCGTGTTATAAACCTTTTCCCTTACACCTGGATTAATGCCGATATTTACCTGTTTGATGGCAAATTCATTAGGCCGCACATAAAAGATGCAGTTGCCGAAAAATACCGCCAAAACAAACACGAGCAAAAAAGCTCTAATCAGCCACTTGAATATTTTTTCCACGTTTACCGCCTTCATCCTGCTCATCATTTTAATAAATTCTTCTTTTTCGTTCATTCAAACACCCCCTTCTTCCAAAATCTTTAAGATTTTAAAATAGCAAGCATAAAGAAGCAGGTAGCAATACTTTTATTTAATTCTTTACTCGCTACTCTCTACTTTATTTAGTTACCAAATCTTTCCCTTGGCAACCGCTTTGATTAAATCCCTTTTTGTCACAACTCCGGCCACTACTCCTTCCTCAAGAACCGCAAGATAGTAATTTTTATTTTCACTCATAATCGTAGCTATTTCTTCGGTTGTGGTCTGCGGTGTTATCGTCTGCGGCTGTACCTGCATTACATCTTTGAGCTTTGTACCGGTAATTTTTTTAAGCTCTTCTTCTGTCCGCGCCACCCCTATGGGCACAATATTGGCAAATAAGTTCAAAAAAGCCGGCAGATTAACTTTTTTATCCTGAAATATAAGGTCTTCTTCCGTGGCAATGCCTAAAAAATTCCCGTTTTCATCTATGACCGGCGCGCCGCTTACATTTTCTTTTATTAAAAAAGAGGCGAATTCACGAATCGCTAACTGCGGTGACACTGATTTAATACTTTTGGTCATGATATCCTTGGCAAGCATATATCCTCCTTCAATGAGTAGATAAGTTATGGGGCAGAGCAAACATAGCTTATACACGCCAATTGAACCCTGCCCTAATTTTTAACAGGGCTTGTTCAGAAAAATAGTGTGGGGTAAATACCAGTTAACAACTTAGCTTCATAGTTATTCGCTATTATAATTCAGTGTAAACTAAAGGCAGACGCCTTGTCAACCTGATTCTTTCAGTACTGATTGACAAAGCAAGAACCTCACACTCCCCGGTTTTAACAGCGCTTTTTTCAAGAGCTTATAACGAGCTACCATTCCTTCATCAAATAATTCCTCCGGAATAATTAAAAAATGCGGTTCTTGTATTGCCTTAAAATCATCAATACATTCTGAATAGGCTAACCTTTCAGGGAAAAAACAAAGTGCCGTGTAATATTCAAGTAATCCCACAGTATCTCTGGCAACGATCTTATCATCCCAGATTATCCTAACTATAGGCCCGGATATTAAAGCAGTATCATTGAAAAAGTATTTAGTGATTTCTTCAGCATTATTTTTTTGCGGCACATGTACCATTGATGTTTTCATGCAATTAAAATCGTTAATCCCATAGGAACAAACAAACAGCTGCAACATACCAATAAATCCCAATCCTACCCCTAAAAGTTTTTTTATTTCGGATCTTTTAATGCGTGCAATGCCTAAAGCCGAAATCAAAGCAAAAACCGGTAAAATCGCCAAAAGATAGCGTTCTCTTTTAACTGGTAAAAATGTAAAAAATATCCAGGGGATTATAAGCCAGAGCAGAAATAATCTTTTGTTTTTTAACTTACTTTTTCTCAAAAACATCAAAGAAAGAATAAATGTGACGGCAAAAATGGGAGAAATATTTTTGATAATTGTTAAAACATAAAATAACAACCATCGACCGCCAGACAAAGAAGCGCGCAGCTGCCAATCAATCGTCTCAATATTTCCGCTAGAATGCGCGAACAAACTTTTTAATATTAAACCAATATTACTCAACAGCCACCATCCGCAAATAACTGCCGCTATCCCCAGACAAATTATCACATTAATACCCCTGTTAAGATAAAGCGTCTTTACTCTGTTAAGCTTGCGTTTCCTTGACTTATATAGACGTATAAAAACCGGAAGGCTCACATAAAAAAAAGGCACACTTACAAATATTAGATATTGTATTTTTATAAGCGTACCGCAGCCCATAACAATTCCCAGCAAAATGCAAATATACCGATTGTGAAAGCTTTTGTTTATAAAAAAAAGCTGCATGCTAAACGCAACTAAAGCACTAAGCGGAAGGTCCAGTCCGAATTTTCGGGAAAGCCCGTATATAGCAGGATACAAAGATACGAAAAAAGCGGCCAGGAATCCTGTCTCTATGTCTGCCATTTGACGGCCGATTGAATATGTAGCAACTACCAGAATACCCAGATATAGAATATTTGTCATGATTGAAACAAGCGGGCTCATGCCGAATACATTATTGAAAAAAGAGGCGACTAGATACGTAAATGGCGGCCAGCTTACATTGTCCGAAAATCTGAACAACCAGAATATTCTTTGAATTTTTTCAATACAAGGCAGTGGCATCGAAAAAACATTCTGCATTCCGTAATAAAAACGTAATTGACGGGTAAGATGATTGAGAACATCACAACCACTATAGCTATTATCGAAAGAGAGCCAAAGAAGATTATTAATCACATGAAAAGAAAGAAGAGACGCGATAAAAAGAAAAGTAACCAAAGTCTGTTTTCTAATACTTGCTCGCATAAAAAGACTACCCTTCACTTTTTTAAAGTAATATACTGAAAAAATAGTATCCTTGTCAATACAATCATTTCATGCTAAGGTATCACTATCATGAAACAGCGCTTAAATAAAATCATCGCTATATCAGGTATTTGTTCACGCCGCAAAGCGGACGAGCTGATCGCATCAGGCAAGGTAAAGATAAACGGCATTACTGTAACCGCCCTGGGCACACAGGCTGATCTAAGTGAAGACGCTATCATGGTAAACAACCGCCCTCTTAAAAAGGAAGAAAATGTATACATTTTATTCCACAAGCCTAAAGGATGCATAACCACAACAAAGGACATGTTTGCCGAGAAAACCATATTTGATATCCTGCCGAAATTTCCCGTACGAGTTTTTCCTGTCGGGCGCTTAGACAAGAACACCGAGGGGCTTCTGATTTTAACAAACGACGGAGACATGACGCAAAAGCTCCTACATCCAAAGCATGAGATAAAACGGGTCTACGAAGTCTGTGTAAAAGGAACCCTGACGCAAGCAATGGTTGAGAGAATAGAAAAAGGCGGCCTGAAAATCGAAGACTACAGAACCTCTGCGTGCAACATCAAGATTCTAAGCCGCACAACATTGAAAACACAGTTAACACTTAGCTTACACGAAGGAAAAAAAAGGGAAATAAGGAAGATCTTTGATACCGTGGGGCATCCGGTTATTAATCTTAAGCGCATTCAATTCGGAAATATCCGCCTGGGAAATCTTGCTAAGGGAAAGTGGAAGTATATCACAAAAGAGAGTTCCAGAGCAAAATTTTGAATTAAAAACAAATAAAGCGGCTTTAGCAAGTTCACTATTCCCTTAATTTTGAAGATTTCTTCGTTGAAGCTAATTAATAAAAAGTAGTTGTTTTAGGCAAAGGCGAACAAAAACAACAGAAATTTAGCGCAATTGAAAAACCAGATGTTTCTAAACCTAAAAAATAAAAAAACACAATTATTTTTACTAACTTTTTTGATTTGTTTTCATGTAATAAATAATGTTGGCTGGCTTCTTAGCCATACCCCAAATTATTATTGTCGGGGAAAGGCCTGGCAAGGACAGCTTAAAGAATATGCCTTTTTAGCTAACAAACTGCAATATGGCCAAGAGCATCACTCTTTCAATAAAGATATGCCCTTGGCACATAATCTGTTCTTTACAAATACATTTTATCCGCCGCTATATTATTATGCCGTCTTTCTTGTGAAAACTCTGTTTAGTTTTATCTCCCCAAAAGTTATTCTGCTTACATCCTGTGTATTTTTTATAATACTATTAATTTACTTATACAAATTATCTGAGCTACTGTATCCCGGAAGCGGCTTGTTGTCATCATTTATTTGTTCTTTTCTGCCGGTTATGTATGTTAATAGCCGGTTTTTCAACCATGTAACAGCTGTGTGCGCTATGGTCATTGTGAACTTATACTATTTACTCAAAACGCACGGATTTAGGAAAAGGTGCTTTTCGATAATTCTAGGTTTTAGTTTTGGAATCGCTATGCTTGTTAAATATACATTCTTTGTATTTTTAATCACACCCTTGGCTGTAATCATATATAGAACGATAAAACAGGCAAAAAATAAAGAAGAACGGTATAGACTAAAAAATTTGGCCTTATCAGCATCTATGGCAACTATTCTCGCAGGAACTTTTTATTTTAATCCTGAAGTCACAGAGAACCTTATCTCAAGAATATTTAATATGAATAAATTTGCAATAGCGGATAATGCTGTTAATTTCGATTTTTTTGAGCGATTAACTTTTTATTTTCGTTTTTTAATTAAAGAATTTCTTCAAAGCGTAGCAGGAATTTTATTGGCTCCTGCTATAGTTGTTTTTTTCATCAAAAACACCCCTTACAGGCAACTTTTAAGCCTTACTATTTTTGGCTCCTTGCTGGCGGTTAGCCTAGTCCCGAAATACCCCCCTTTTGCGGAATATTCTATGGCAATTATTCCATTAATGGCTACGACCGCAAGCATCGGCCTTATCAGCATTAGAATAAATCATACGCATTGCATAAAAATCAAGCATCTGGTAATTGCACTATTGATCATAGTATTGACCATCATGTATTATCAGACAGAAGAAGGCAATCCCGCTTTTTGTTTTGATAATACTGATGTAGAAAAAATTTTTTGCGATATAGGGAACGAAAAAAACCATGTGGGATATTTTGCTGATGTTTATGATCCGGAATGTTTTATTAGTTTTGAACAATTTTTAGTACTTTGGAGCTTGAATAAAGCTAAAATTAATAATTTTTTTATTTCTCCTCCTGATTTTTTTAAGAGTTTAGATAAATATAATACGCTGATTTATGTCAGCCGCACAGATCAGGACTGGCCTGAGTTTGAAAGGCTTGTCCAGGGGATAGAATTTTTTTGCCGGCAAAAGAACATTGATCTATTCTGGAACGAATTTTCTCCCATACAGTTTGACGGGGTAAAATTAATAATATCAAAAAAGCAGCTCCAAGAACTATCAGACATGAAAAAATATTTTATTAAAACAAACCAGGTTAAATTTTTCACTAATTACTCGTTAACTGGACCATCAGTTAATATATACGTGTTTAACCGCATAACGATTGATTCAAAAAAATGCCGCAATAAATAAAAAACCTATTGTAAAATTCAAGTTTTTACCTTTTTTGCGCCATCACTTTGGCAAATCAATCTTCCTAATCCTGTATAAAGAGGAGGAGCAACAATCCATAAGCATGAAAAGCAGTGTTTTTCGCTTACTTGCTTGGATAATGCAAACTCTTTAGCGTGTTTGTATCTGATTTGTCTTATATAAAGCAATCTTCACAAAAAATGGCCCGATAATTTCATAGACGATGGTTGTCGCGGCAATTGCCGTAAATATCATGCCTCCCAGCTCAGGAAAAACGCTTTTGGATATCAAAGCCATGCCCAGGGCAATACCAGCTTGAGGCATTTGGGCAATACCCATATAGCGTCTTACGTCACGTCCGGCATGAGACAAAGTCGCCCCAAAATAAGTGCCCATACATTTTCCGAACACACGCACAACAAGATAGACCACGCCAATAAAGCCGACATGCCTGAGCATTTCAATTTCCAGGTTAGCTCCGGCAAGAACAAAAAATATAAGATATATCGGCCAATCAACAGTTTGCAGAACTTCAAAAAACCGGAAACTCTCTTTATGCATATTCACAATCACTGTTGATAAAATCATACATGAAAGCAGAACAGAAAGATGAAAATGCAAAGCAAGGCCGGCAGTGAAAAATATTGTTCCGATCGTATATAACAGCAGGTCCCTTTGATTGCGAATGTGATAAACAAATGTACAAAACATCCAGCCGATAATACCGCCCATTACCAGCGACAATCCTATTTCCAGCAAAGAACCGATGATCACCTGCGCAATGCTCGTTATCTGATTAAAATGGATCTTTCGGGCAACAGCCAGGCAAACGGAAAACATAATCAATCCCCAGGCATCATCAATCGCAACAACCCCCATAAGAATATCGGTAAATTTCCCTTTGGCCTTATACTGCCTGATCACCATTATTAACGCCGCCGGAGCTGTCGCTGTACCGATAGCGCCAAAAATGAGCGCCACATATAAAGGCAGCCCTATCATTAGCATACCGATAACAACAAACAGCCATGCCCCAAACGCAGCTAAAACAGAAATCCAAAGAACCTGCTTGCCAATCTGCCGAAAAACCTGAAAGGAAAAACTCTGGCCGATACTAAAAGCAATAAAGCTTAAGGCAAAATTAGAGATAATACCAGAGGCTTTAATTATACTTAAAGGCACAAATCCGGCAACATAAGGACCGATAAGTATGCCCAAAACAAGATAAGCGGTAATCGCCGGGGTCTTTATCTTTTCAGCAATTTTTCCGGATAAAACTCCGAACAATAAAATCAAGCTTATGCCGAGAATTACATTCATTTACACAAGTCCTTTTTCTTTAAAAATCTTCATGACTATATCAAAAACACTGATTATCCCCACAAGCTTCTTATCTTTATCCACAACAGGGATTGCCTCCCTGTTATGCAGCTGCATCAGGTCATAGGCTTTCCTTATATCCTCATCCTGATCTACCTTGACCATTTTTGTGTCCAGAATATCGGCAACGATCACCAGCAGCCCCATACCTTCTTCTATATCAACATCAAAGATATTCGCCGGCTCCCGGCTGATCATCGACAAGGGATTGCGCATGAGCAGGTCCTGATGATACGGCTTAAATATCTCGAAAAACGACTTGATA
>JAKLQT010000261.1 GCA_022013205.1 Candidatus Omnitrophota bacterium
CCTATTAGGGTTAGATTTGGCTGATAATGGTCAACTTCCCTGCAAAGGGGTTTCATAATTTTCAGATTCCCCCCTGTTGCGACCACCAAAGGAGCACTGCTTAGAGTTGTTTTAAGCTTTTTGATCAAACCGTCCACAAGGAAAGAGTACCCATAAAAAATTCCGCTTAAAATGGAATTTTCCGTATCCTTGCCTAATACTGCTTTTGGTTTTCGCGGATTTAAAAGAGGCAGTAAAGCAGTATTCTCATAAAGAATTTTCAAAGAAAGATTTATTCCCGGAACAATCACTCCACCCAGATATTCTCCTTTCTTGGATACAACATCTATGGTAATTGCCGTACCAAAATCAACAACAAGCACGGGCAGCCGGTAAAAGGACTTTACAGCCAGAGCATTCACTAGCCGGTCATGGCCCACCTGTTCAGGCCTTTTATATTTATTTTTAATCGGAATCTGAATATCTTTGCTGATCAGGAAAAATCTGCTTTTTGTGAATATCCCCTGGCAATGCTTTTTGATTATCTTATTCAGTTTAGGCACAACAGAACAAATTACCACCGCGCTTACTCTCTGGGGGTTAATGCCGCCTTTTTTAAGGTTTTTAATCTGGCTTTTTTGGAAACTATCCTTTTTTCCGATAATATCTGTCGGAATATACCAGCGGAAGTATTCATTTTTTCCATTACTTATTCCAAATGTTGTGCTGCTATTACCAATATCTACCAAAAGCAACATTTCTCACCTCTTAATCTTCCCGAGCCATTCCTTTTTTATTTTTTCCTTATGAGCTTATGTGCTTATCAACTCATGCACTAATCTGCTTCCAGAAAATAGAAGAAAGATTTCAGACAGTTTTTTTCAGTGTCTAAGTCAATTTGTTTTTTCATCCTTCGTCTTTCGTCCTTCGGACTTCGGTTTTTTTTCTCGCTACTTGTTACTTTCACGAAGATTTATTTTTTCTCGTGCTCGCTCCTTGTTGAGTACATTTATTTAATATTTATCGAAATCCCGCAGTTGCGGAGCTGCCCGCTACTTCATTACACTAACATCACCACTGAGAATGTGGTGAAAAAAACCAAAATCGTCCCTTACTATTAGCGCGCCAAAGCTATCGATATCCATAGCCTGCCCCTCGATCAGATTTGACCGCCATTTTACTTTTACGCGCCTGCCAAGAGTCATCGAAAGATCCCGCCACTGCGTGATTATCTCTTCAAACTTTAAATTTTTTATTTTTAGATAATGCAATTCAAGCTCGCAAAGCAGCTTTTGCAAAAACTCTATTCTGTTAACCTGCTTTTTGGTTTTGCACATCAGGGACGCCGCTCCTTTTGGCAGGCTGCCGGGAGCAGTATTCAGATTAATACCTATGCCGAGAATTATGAAATTTATACCGTCCTGCTCTGCATTCATTTCAGTTAAAATGCCGCAAATTTTTTCCCGTCCTATATAGACATCATTAGGCCATTTAATAACCGCCTCCAACCCGAAACTGTCCCTTATTACTTTCGCGATAGAAATCGAGGCCATTAAAGTGATTTTTCCTGCTTCAGTCGGCGTTATCTTTGGCCGCAAAATCACAGAAAAATAAAGGCCGCCCCCAGGCGGTGAAGCCCATTGCCTGCCCATTCTCCCCCTGCCTTTAGTCTGCTTTTCACTCAATATCAATGCTCCCTCCGGCATTGATTGTTCAGCGAGCATATAGGCAACATCGTTAGTGGACGTTGTTGAAACATAGGAAAAAATCCGCTTTCCGAAAATTTTAGTATTAAGCCGATAACTTATCTCATCAGGCAGCAGCTTGTCCGGTATCCCGGCCAAACGATAACCATAATGCGGTTGGGCAACTATCTCGTACCCGTTTTCTTTTAGATTTTGTATGTGCTTCCAGACCGCAGTCCGCGTTACCTTCAGCTTGCGTGATATTTCCTCACCCGAAATAAACGTTTCCTTATTTTCCTTTAGAAACTCGATTATTCTTCTTTCCATTTTTCCTTTTTCTCTTTAAAACAACTATCCTGTCTCTTAATGTTATCGCTCTTTCAAACTGCAGGTTCCCTGCTGCCTTGGCCATTTCCTTTTCCAGCTCATCGATTAAATAATAACGCTCGTAAGCCTTCAAGTCCTGGGCGGCAATATCGCAGGCAATTTTATCTGCCTTCTCTTCAATCTCTATCCAATCTTTTATGGCCTTTCTTATTGATCTGGGGGTAATATTATTTTCTTTATTGTATTTTAACTGGTTTTCCCTTCTTCTGTGAGTTTCTTCTATGGCCTTTGACAATGATTTAGTAAGCGTATCACCATACATGATTACTTTTCCATTTATATTACGCGCAGCCCTGCCCGCGACCTGAATCAAGGATGTCACCGAGCGCAAGAACCCCTCTTTGTCGGCATCCATCACGCAAACAAGCGATACCTCGGGAAGGTCAAGGCCTTCTCTTAAGAGATTAACACCTACCAGGCAATCAAAATTTTTCTTTCTTAAATCACTTATTACCTTAACCCTCTGGAGTGCATCCATCTCAGAGTGTATATAGTTTGTAGCAATTCCCGCGCCCTTAAGATACTGCGCCAGGTCCTCAGACATACGTTTTGTCAGTGTCGTGATGAGCACCCGTTCATTTTTAAGGGCCCTTTCCTTAACTCTGGCAATTAAATCATCTACCTGATTTGATGAGCTGATCAGGATTATCTCAGGGTCGATCAACCCTGTCGGCCTGATTATCTGTTCAACAACCGCCCCTTTACCTTTTTCTAACTCAAAATCAGCCGGTGTTGCTGAGGCAAAAACTACCTGATTAAGCAGGCCTTCAAACTCGTCAAACTTCAAAGGCCTGTTATCAAGGCACGAAGGCAGCCTGAAACCGTATTCAGTCAAAACCTGCTTTCTTGCTTTATCTCCATTATACATTCCGCGCACCTGGGGGATAGTAACATGTGACTCATCAATAAATGTCAAGAAATCCTTACCGAAATAATCAATCAGGCAGTAAGGCCTGCTGCCTTTGGGCCGGTGGCTTAAGTGGCGGGAGTAATTTTCAACCCCCTGGCAGAAACCTGTCTCACGCAGCATTTCCAGATCATATTTTGTCCGAGATTCAAGCCGCTGCGCCTCCAGCAGCTTCCCTTTGGAATTAAGCTCGGCTAACCGCTCCTTTAATTCCAGGTTTATTGATTTTAATCCTGATTCAAGCATGTCTTCATCGACCAGAAAATGCTTTGCCGGATATATCGCAACTTCTTTTTCCTGCCGAATTTTTTCTAAACTTATAGGGGCTATCATAGAGATTTTTTCTATAGTATCACCAAAGAATTCTACACGCACAGCTGTCTGCCCGTAAGCAGGAAATATCTCCACTGTATCCCCGCGTACTCTAAAAATGCCCTGCATAAATTCAATATCATTGCGTTCATAACGAATTTTTATTAGCTCACTTAAAAGCTTATCCCGCTCAATAATCTGGCCTTCCTTTAAATTCACATACATTGCTTTGTACTCACAAGGAGAGCCTAAATTATAAATGCACGATACACTGCTTACTACAATTACGTCTTTTCTACTCATCAGAGATGTAGTCGCCGCAAGCCGCATACGGTTGATCCGTTCATTTATGGAAGCGTCTTTTTCAATATACGTATCGGTCTGCGGTATATATGCCTCCGGCTGATAATAATCATAATAACTGACAAAATACTCCACGGCATTTTCGGGAAAAAACTCTTTAAATTCCGCGTAAAGCTGAGCAGCAAGTGTTTTATTATGGGAAATTACCAGAGTCGGTTTATTTATCGCGGCGATTACTGAAGCCATGGTAAAGGTTTTTCCGCTTCCCGTAACCCCAAGTAAGGTCTGGTACCTATTACCACGTTTAATGAGTTTGGTCAGTTTGCTTATCGCCTGAGGCTGATCCCCGCAGGGTTTAAACGGGCTGATGAGCTTAAAAGGGTTCATTACTTAACGAAATTCTTTACCGGATTTCATGAGCATTGCTTTAAAATATGATATGTCCTTTACGCGGCTTATAGCTGTTTCATAACTGATAACACCCTTTGAATACAGTTCTTTTAATGATGTATCCATAAGCAGCATGCCCAAGTCCATACCCGTCTGCATAATAGTGGGAATCTGCTCTGTCTTTGCCTCACGGATTATATTGCGCAAAGCCGGAGTTGCTATAACTATTTCTGTTCCCAGAACTCTTCCCTTTCCATCAATTCGCGGAAGTAATTGCTGTGAGATAATACCTTCAAGGGCATTAGCAAGCACCAATCGTATCTGCTGCTGCGCGTGCGGGGGAAAAACATCAATAATTCTGTCAATGGTCTGAATAGCATCAGGTGTATGCAGGGTTGCCAGAACCAGATGTCCTGTCTCAGCAGCTGTCAAAGCTGTCTGGATCGTTTCAAGGTCCCTCATTTCACCCACACATATTACGTCCGGGTCCTGTCTTAAGCTATGAACCAGAGCGAGGGCAAAACTCTTGGTATCTGAGTAAACCTCTCTTTGAATGATAACGCTTTTTTTGTGCTCGTGGATGTATTCAATGGGATCTTCAATAATAATTACCCTATCAGATCGTTCCCTGTTAATAATATCGATCATCGCGTTCATTGTGGTTGTTTTACCTACTCCTGTGGGCCCGGTGACCAGAACCAGACCGGAGCGTTTACGGCAAAACTCACCAATAATACTGGGCAGGCCCAACTCTTCAGGTGATTTTATCCGTAGTCCCACAATGCGAAATGCCGCCTCGATATTATCCTTGGAAATATAAATATTAACCCTGAATCTGCTGATACCCGGCAAAGCTATAGAAAAATCAAGCTCCCAGTCTTTTTCAAACTTCGCGATCTGCACTTCGTTTAAAATGCTATAAACCATTTCTTTTGTCTGCGTACCGTTTAAGGGCTCCATTTCCATCGGAAGCAGTTCTCCGTCAATTCTTAAAGTCGGAGGTGAACCGCAAACAAGATGTAAATCTGAGGAGTTACTTTCAACAGCAATTTCCAAAAGTTTTCTAATATCCATTTCCTGCTCCTTATATTCTAACCGTATTATGTTATTTTTTTACCTCTGTTGCAGCTTTAAAGCATACAACCAACTATTTTACGTTAAGGCTGAAATCCACGCATTTTACAGAATGAGTCAATGCTCCCATAGAGATAAAATCAACGCCGCAAATTGCTACTGATTTGATATTTTTTCCGGTGATATTCCCGGAAGCTTCAAGCTTTATATTCTTATTGACTTTATTTCTTAAAGAAACCGCTTTTTTCATTTGCCCGGTATCCATATTATCGAGCATAATAATATCAGGCTCACCTGTCAAGGCATCTTTTAATTCTTGAATATTAGAAACCTCAATCTCTATAATCGTCTCTCTTGGCGCGTTAATTCTTATTGTCTTTATAATATCACATAATGTTCGGTGAGAGGAATTTTTTTTAAGAATCCGCAGATGGTTGTCTTTTATCAATACCTGGTCATACAATCCGTATCTGTGATTGCTTCCTCCTCCGATTTTAACCGCGTATTTCTCAAGTACTCTTATTCCCGGGGTAGTTTTTCTTGTATCGAGTATCAGTGTTTTATATTTCCTGATTTTATCAGTAAGCATTTTGGTCTGGGTCGCAATCCCTGATAGCCTGCCCAGAAAATTCAAGGCTGTTCTCTCTGCCTTTAAAATACCTTCCGCCTCTCCCGTTACTGTGCAAATCGCTGTTTTAGATCCAAGCAGGCTGCCCTCTTTGACATGAACAACCACTTTTATGCCGCGGTCAACCTGCCGAAAAACCTCCTTGATCACCTCCAGGCCGCAAACAACCACATTATTATCTTTTGACGTGATAACGGCTTTTATCTTTGTTTCTTTATTTAAAGCATATTCACAGGTAATATCACCATCGCCGATATCCTCAGCAAGCGCGTTACTGACGATTATTGAAACTTCTGATAGAACTTGTGAATTATTCTTATTTGCCCGCACTTCTAATCTTCTCCAGCTTCTCTATTTCCAGCTTTAATTCAAGTAAACTTTGCTTTTCTTTTTCAACAACAGCAAGCGGAGCTTTTTTTACATAATTAACATTTCCAAGTAGTTTTTCTTTTCGCATTATATGCTGATTTAATTCTTTTATCTGAGCTTCTATTTTTTGCTTGTTCTCCTGGGAATTAACAGTAACGTTTCCTTTAGTAGTCATAAAAACTACATAATCACCAACCGTAGCGGATAAAGCGCCAGGATTAGTAACATCTGTCCTTGAAATAAATCTTATATTATCAACTTTAGCCAGATTTTTTATATAATCAGAATTATGATCTACAATTTGCAATGACAGTGAATTATCAGAACCTATAGTCACAAAACTCACATCGCTTGGTTTAATATTATCTAGGCTTCTAAGATTTCTTATGCTAATGCATACATCACATACGCGCTGCATCTGGTTTAGCGGATCTTCATCTATATAATCTTCCTCAACCTCAGGCCAGGCCTGAGACATTATTGAGGTATCATTACCTGTAACTTTTTGCCAGATCTCATCAGTAATAAGCGGCATAAATGGATGCATTATCCTTAAGCTCTTCTCAAGCGTATTATAAAGCACTGTTTTGGTAGCAATACTCGCAATATTTTGTTTGGAAGCCTCAATATACCAATCGCAAAACTGATGCCAGAAAAACTCATAAATAACATTCGCTGCTTCATTAAGTCTGTATTGAGCAAGTGACTTATTCAGTTTTTTAAGAGTGGAATTAAAACGGCTAAGGATCCAGGCATCTGCTAAATTAAGTTTCCCCTTAGGCGGTATCTTTTCACATGACACATCAACGCCGTCAAGATTCATCAATATAAACCGCGAGGCATTCCAAATTTTATTACAGAAATTTCTTCCAAATTCAAACTTCTCCTTACTCAAGAATATGTCCTGGCCCATAGCGGTTATGGATATCAGGCTAAAACGCAGGGCATCTGTTCCATACTCGCTAATGATTTCAAGCGGATCGATACTATTACCTAAAGATTTTGACATTTTTTTTCCTGTATCGTCACGCACTGTTCCATGGATATAAACATCTTTGAACGGAATATCACTCATAAACTCAAACCCGGCCATGATCATGCGGGCGACCCAGAAAAATATGATCTCAGGCGCGGTAACCAGTACAGCGGTCGGATAAAAATACTCTAATTCCTTTTCCTGCTTTTGCACATCTATGGGCTGTTGACCATGGACAGTAGACTGGTTGAACGGCCAGCCGAAAGTAGCAAAAGGCCAAAGCCAGCTTGAAAACCAGGTATCCAGAACATCTTCATCTTGTACTATATTTTTTGAACCGCATTGCGGACATTTTTCCGGCTTTTTACGTGAAACAATAACACCTTTTTTATAATCATCTTCGTCCTGGCATTTGAAGCAGTAGTAAACCGGCAGCCTGTGCCCCCACCATATCTGCCTGGAAATACACCAGTCCTGAATATTTTCCATCCAGTTCAGATAAACTTTAGTCCATCTTTGAGGATAAAATTTTATGCGTCCGTCCTGAACAGCCTTAAGTGCCGGTTGGGCAAGAGGGTTCATTTTTACAAACCACTGTTTTGAATAATAAGGCTCAATTACCGTATGACAACGGTAGCAATGCCCTACCGCATGCTGATGCGCCTGGACCTTCATTAAAAGTTTTCTTAATTTCAAATCCTCTATTATCGCCGCTCTTGCTTCATATCGGTCGATGCCCTGATAATCGCCTGCGTTTTCATTACAGCTTCCGTCCGGATTAAGCACGTTGATAAATTCAAGGTTATGCCTCTTGCCTATAGCATAGTCATTTGGATCATGGGCAGGCGTAACTTTAACCGCTCCTGTTCCAAATTTCGGATCAACAAACTCATCAGCAATTATTTTAATTTGCCTTTGCATTAAAGGCAGAATTACGGTTTTACCAATAAGATTTTTATAACGTTTATCTTTAGGATGCACCGCGACCGCGCTGTCACCAAGCATTGTCTCAGGCCGCGTAGTAGCAACAATAACAAATTCTTTTGAATCCTTTATAGGATATTTTATATGATAGAGGAACCCTTCCGTATCTTTATGGGGAGCTTCCTCATCGGAAAGAGCTGTCTGGCAGCGCGGGCACCAGTTGATTATATAATTACCGCGGTAAATCAGCCCCTTTTCATATAATCTGATAAAAACCTCAAGCACGGCATCGCTATAGCCCTGGTCCATGGTAAAGCGGGTCCTTTGCCAGTCGCAGGCGCAGGCAAGCCTTCGCAGTTGCCTGATTATCGTAGAACCGTATTCCTGTTTCCATGCCCAGACATGTTCGAGAAATTTTTCTCTTCCGACACTGTCACGCGTAAGGCCCTCTTTGGCAAGCTTTCTTTCAACTACATTCTGTGTAGCGATTCCAGCGTGATCAGTACCCGGCATCCATAGCGATACAAAACCGCGCATCTTCTTATAACGGATAAGAATATCCTGAATCGTATTATTAAGGGCATGCCCCATATGCAGGATGCCTGTAACATTAGGCGGTGGAATAACTATTGAAAACGGCTTTTTTGAGGGGTCAATATTAGCGTGAAAAAAGGATTTATTTTCAGCAAAAAGATACTGTTTTTCCTCTATATCATTAAAACTATATTTTTTAGCAAGCTCTTCCACAATATTATTTTTTAGTTTCCTTTTCCTTTAGTAATTTATACTCAATACTGTCTACCAGAGCCTGCCAGCTTGCCTCGATTATATTTTCCGAAACTCCCACTGTCCACCAGGAGTTCTTTTCATCCTGTGATTCAATAAAAACGCGTACTTTAGCCGCAGTTCCCGCTTTAGAGTCCAGAACCCGTACTTTAAAATCTGACAAATGCATCCCGGATAATTCCGGATAAAAATCACGCAGTGCCTTACGCAGGGCTCCGTCTAAAGCATTTACAGGCCCGTCACCTTCACACGCAGCATGCACCCGGGTTTTTCCCACTTTTATCTTTACGGTTGCCTCGGAAATAAGCGTATCATCCTGTCTTTTTTCAACAATAACCCTAAAGCCGTCAAGCTCAAAAAATTTGTTGAATTTTTTAAGCGTTTTTTTAATAAGCAGCTCAAAAGAGGCCTCAGCCGCTTCAAACTGATACCCCTCATACTCAAGCTCCTGTATTTGTTTATGAAGCTTCTTAGTGCTTTTATCATTTTTTCCCAAGTCAAATGACAGCTGTTTAGCCTTAAATAATATACTTGTCTTTCCGGCAAGCTCAGAAGCTAAAAAGCGCCGCTTATTACCGACTGTCTCCGGAAGAATTTGCTCATAACTTTGAGCGTTCTTTACCATCGCGTTTATATGTACACCTGCCTTATGAGCAAACGCGGAAGTTCCTACAAAGGGCTGATTGTCCTGCTGCTTCATATTGCTTACCTCGCTCACATACCGGGAAACTTCCGTAAGCTCCTTCAGCCTTGCGTGCCCTATGGTTTTCATTTTAAGCTTCAGCTCAAGACAGGCAATGATCGCGCAAAGATCCGCGTTGCCGCAGCGTTCTCCGTAACCGTTTATCGTTCCCTGTACATGCGAGCATCCGGCCTCAACCGCGGCAATGCTGTTGGCAACAGCCATACCATTATCATTATGAACATGAATGCCTAAATCGACACTGATAGACTCTTTTATCCGGCTGATAATTTCTTTAACATCAGAGGTTATCGTACCCCCGTTAGTATCGCATAAAATAACACACTGGGCGCCGGCATCCTGAGCTGCGATAAGTGTTTTAAGCGCGTATTCCGGATTATTTTTATAGCCGTCAAAAAAATGTTCCGCGTCAAAAAACGCTTTTATTTTTTTCAAACGGATGAATTTAATCGTATCTGTGATCATGCGCAGATTCTCATCAAGCGAGGTCATTAAAACATCCTTAACATGCAAATCCCAGCTTTTGCCAAAAATTGTAATATGCTTTACCCCGGAATTAACAAGCGCCTTTAATATCAAGTCCTTGGACGCGGGCGTATCTTTTCTACGCGTGCTTCCAAAAGCAGCCACCTCTGTATTTTTAAAGTGAATTTTCTTAATAGCTTTAAAAAATTCCAAATCTTTAGGATTTGAACCCGGCCAGCCGCCTTCCAGGAAATCTACCCCTAACTCATCCAGCTTTTTAGCAATAAGAATTTTGTCGTTTACAGAGTAGGAGATGCCTTCTGTCTGGGCCCCGTCGCGAAGCGTAGTATCATATATCGTAACTTTACGCATTTCCATCAACTCCTTATTTTTTCTTATCAAGGCCGAATGCTGTATGTAATGCCTTTACTACTGATTCGGCTTTTTTCTTAGCTATTACGCATGAAATACTGATCTCAGAGGTTGAGATCATCTCAATATTAATCTTTTTATCTGCCATTACCTCAAACATCTTTGCCGCTACTCCGGGATGGCTTTTCATGCCAACCCCGACAATTGAAACCTTGGCTATATTCTCATCAAATGTTACTTGTTCCGCTTTAATCTTTTTAACAATATCCCTGGCGGTCTTCAGAGACTTTTGCAGTTCAGCTTTAGGCACAGTGAAGGAGATATCCGTACGCCTGGTGCGGCTTATATTCTGAATTATCATATCCACATTAATCTGCGCATCAGCAAGGATCTTAAAAATCTTAGCCGCGATCCCCGGCTTGTCCGGGACATCACATATTGTCATTTTAGCTTCTTTTTTCTCAAGAGTTACACCGGAAATCATTACACCTTCCCACATCGCCTTTGCCTCCTTAAGGATTATCGTACCTGCTGCTTTTGAAAAACTTGACCGCACATGAATAGGTACGTTGAATTTTTTCGCGAATATTACCGAACGCGGCTGTAAGACCTGAGAGCCCAGCGATGACATCTCAAGCATCTCATCATAACTAAGATAATCAATTTTTTGCGCCTTGGGCACTATCCGCGGGTCTGCCGTAAAAACACCCTCGACATCGGTATTCATCTCGCACATACACCCTCCCAGGGCCTTGCTCAAAGCCACGGCTGTCAGGTTAGAACCGCCCCGCCCTAAAGTCGCGATCTCTTGATTTTTGGTCATGCCCTGAAAACCGGCGACAATAACAATCCTTCCCTTTGCTAAATGCTGTTTGATCTTTTTCCCATCAACATTAATAAGCCTGGCCTTGGAAAAAGAAGTGTCCGTGATTATGCCTACCTGGGCACCGGTGAATGAAATCGCCTCATACCCCAGCTTATGTATAGCCATAGCAAGCAGGGCAACAGAAACCTGCTCACCCGTAGAAACAAGCATATCATGCTCTCTTTCAGAAGGGGTATCGGTAATCTGCTTTGCCAGTTCAATGAGCTTATCAGTAGTATCACCCAATGCCGAGACCACAACAACCACGTTATAACCCTTTTTTTGGGTAGCTACTACCCTCCTGGCAACGTTTTTAATACACTGCGGATTGGCAACCGAGGTGCCGCCGTATTTTTGTACAATTATTTTTTTCACAATGGTATATAATTTTACCGCAAAAATAATATTCCGTCAATATATCAACTAAAAAATGTATTCACTCAACGATCTTTGTCAAAAATGTTTATCAAACGGTTTTCAATTATTATTTTTGACACCGTCAATAAAAAAAGGGAAAACCGTTTGGCTTTCCCTTAGTATTGTATTTAAACCCTAAACTATATTTATTTAGCAAATAAGCGCTCAAATCCAGTTAAACTTTTTGCCCAAATGATGTTTGAAATTAATTTTTATGATATGTTATATTTGTATTATAGTTGTTTCTCCTGAAAAATTTTGAGATGCCGTTGAGGCTGGCGACAAGTAACAGCATACCGAACAATCCTAAAGCCCAGATAAATTCCATGCCCATTTTGCACTCCTCCTAATTTTTGTCTCTTAGATACCCTAAAGCGGGATTATACAGCAAAAATAAAAAGATGCAGCCACATCCGTGAGTGCATCTTCATTCCATTGAAGTTCAAATTATGAATTAACTTTACACTAATTCTGGTAAATTGTCAACTAAATTTAAAATTAAAGATATAGTTTAAATTCATAAGTTAAAAAAGTCAATAAAAATCAAGCTTATTGACAACATAAGCTATTTAGCTTAGTATAATTACATCGGAATTATCATTTAATTATCAGGAAAGGATGCCATTGTGAAGACAAAACAGCTTTTCGAAGAGATTGTAAAAAGGGATATCTCAGACCTCCATTTATGTGTCGGCTTACCTCCTATGATGCGGCAGGCCTCCAGTATTGAACCTATAGAAAGTACTGCTTTAACAGAGGAAGATATCAATGCCCTTCTTCTGGAAATAATACCGGAAGAAAGGCTGCTTTGCCTGAGGCAAGGTAAAGAACTTGATATCGGCCTTACTATCGGTGATGGGGCCAGATTCAGGCTCAATATATATAAAGACAGAAACGGAGTATGCGCTGCTTTCAGGTTAGTTCCTCAAAGAATAAAACCACTGGAATCTCTCGGCCTTCCGGCTGCGGTTAGGAAAGCCTGTGATATACAAAGAGGCCTTATCCTTGTTACCGGCCCAACTGGAAGCGGAAAATCAACAACGCTTGCCTCGATAATCAATAAAATTAATTTAGAGAGAAGCGCGCATATCATTACACTTGAAGACCCTATTGAGTATTTGCATGAGCATAAGCGTTGTATAATAAATCAGCGTGAAGTCGGTTCAGACACTGCAAGCTTTGCAGCCGGGCTGCGTGCTGCCTTAAGAGAAGATCCGGACATTATTCTTGTAGGTGAGATGAGAGATTTAGAGACGATTTCCAATGCTGTAACCGCGGCAGAGACAGGCCACCTTGTTTTTGCGACCCTGCACACGCGCAATGCGGCGCAGTCAGTAAGCCGTATTATTGATGTTTTCCCTGCCGAACAGCAGGCCCAGATCAGAGTACAATTTGCCGAGGCGACTGCATTGGTTGTCTCCCAGACGCTTGTTCCTTCCCGTGACGGTTTAAGCAGGCATCTTGCCACAGAGGTCATGGTTAACAATACAGCAATTAAGAATCTTATCAGGGAAAATAAAATCTACCAGATAAAAAATATTATAGAGTCCGGTGGTAAAGAAGGAATGCAGACAATGGACCAATCGTTGAAGTTTTTAATGGAAAGCAATAAAATTGATCAGCGGACTGCCAGGAAGTATGCTTTCGAAAAGCATTCTTTCGCCTAAAATAGAAGTTTAATGCCTATTCGTCTTTTCTGCTGTCTTTTACAAAGTTGCTTCCCTCAGTCGCTTTGGCAAGTTTTTTCAATTCAGCACCGATTTCACCTATTTCCACGACATGATTTATTGCACGGTATTCGTTGGTCACAATACCTATCGAAACGGAAAGCAGCTTAATCTCCATCTGATTGCCTTGTCTGTCATTAGCAATTGTATACCCGCGTTCCCGGTCTTCCTGATTGTAAAAAGAAGGAGCGACCATGTCGAAATCATTGATAATCTTATTGCATATCGTTTCTGATTTACTTATTGTCGTCAGAAAGACAAAATCGTCACCTCCGATATGGCCGACAAAATCTTCCCGGTTACCAAGCTCATGCACAGCATTTAAAATAATACGCGCTGTCTCACGGATAACCTCATCACCGTGCTCAAATCCATAGGTGTCGTTAAAGGACTTAAATTTATCCAGATCCACGTAGCAAATAGCAAAGGCCGCGTTGCCTTTAATTGCCGCGTCAAGCTCGTTCATTATCGTAACATTGCCCGGCAGCCGGCTAAGAGGATTGGCATCCAGGTCACGCGTACTGCGCCGGACAATCATTTTTATGCGCGCGACAAGTTCCTGAGGATCAAAAGGTTTTACCAGATAATCATCAGCCCCCGCGTTTATGCCCTTTATTTTATCCTGGGTTTCTCCTTTTCCGGTCAACATGATAATCGGCATATGGCGCAGTAATATATCCTTTTTCAGGATTTGACAAACCTCATGCCCGTCCATCTTCGGCATTTTATAATCCAGTATAACTAAATCAGGTGAGGCTTTATGCACTTTTTCAAGGCCGTCTACTCCGTCTTTGGCCTCATACACTTCAAACCCTTCGCATTCAAGTATAATCTTCAGAACATCTCTAATGTCCGGCTCATCGTCAATTATAAGAATCTTCTGTTTTACCATTGTACTCCTCTATCACGTTAGTTTATTTTTAATTGCGTTTCTTTAATTTGCGCAATAGATAAACTGAAATGGAAAGTTGTCCCCTTGCCGATTTCACTGGTAACCCAGATCTCACCCTTATGCGCCTCAATGATCTTCTTTACAAGAGACAGTCCCAGGCCTGTACCTTTTTTCTCCGCATTGATGGAATTGTCAACGCGGTAGAACTCGTCAAACAAACGCGGAATATCATTTTCGCTTATTCCGATACCGGAGTCAGCTATTTCTACATTAATGAATTTTTCTCCGGGTTTGATCCGTATTGTTATTGAACCTTGTTCAGGGGTGAATTTCATCGCGTTTGCGATCAAATTTATAAATACACGCGATATCTGGCTGGAGTCCATCCAAACCATAATGTCCTCATCAGGCATTTCAAGCTTAAGGCTGATATTCTTTTCATCAGTCTGCGGGAAGAATAAGTCCGCGATGCTCTTGATGATCTCATTAAGGGCTGAATGTTTAATGCTCATACAGATCTTACCTGATTCAATACGGGCAATATCCAGAAGGTCATTTACCAGTTTAATCAATTCATCACTGTGAATATTGATTTTATTAAGCTTTTCAGCCTGCACAGCGCTTACCTCTCCTAATCGTCCCGCGCTTAAAATAGCCGCGTAACCCTTGATTGATGTCAGCGGTGTACGTAATTCATGCGATACGGCAGAAACAAAGTCTGATTTCATCTGATTAAGTTTTATAAGCTGTTTATTTGCTTCGGCTAATTCTTTTGTGCGTTCCTGCACACGAATTTCCAACTGATCATGAGAACGCTTTAACTGGGCGTAAAGCCGCGCATTGTCAAGTGCAATACCGAGCTGGTTGGACAGGATAAAAAGCGAATCAATATCCCCTTCAGATACATAATTATAACTTGTTTGATTACCGACAAAAATATATCCCTCAACAGACTCCTTGATTACCATAGGCACAATAACAAAAGAGGATACTTCAAATAATTCCAGCCAGGCCTTTTGTTCCTCAGTAGCGGTTTCCCCGCTTTTGACCCAGATAGAAGACCCTGTTTCTAAAACATTTTTCAAAAATTCCTTTTCAATGTTTGCCTGTTCGACCTTGCGGATCAGCATTGAGGAAAAACCAATAGCTGCTTTACATTCAAGTATTTGGGTATCCTTATTTTTTAGAAATATTATAGTCTTTTCGAATCCGAGCTTAAGGATAAGCGGTTCTGTTATCTGAGAGAAAAGCTTTTCAGTCTCCAGAGTTGAACTGATCAGTTTGCCTAGTTCGTGCAGTGTGTAAAGCCCGTTGATCTTTTTGTCTAACTGCTCCTGCGTGCGGTTTAACTCTAAGTCAGTACGGATAATAATTTTCGCTTGTTCATCAAGTTCACCATAGGCATTTCTTAGTTTATCTAAGGCGTGCTGCATTTTATCTATCTGTTCGCGTTCTTCGCGCGATATTTCAGCAAGATAAGCAAGTAAAACAAGCAGAATGAAACCGCCCATAAGCTTTGCGACCATGTTGTTAACAATAACAACAACACTCAATACCGCGGCTCCGATTATGAGTATCAGCCATATATTAATTTTCATTCTAAGTTATTCTCCGATTGCGAACACTACGATAGTTTCATTATGAAAAAATGTTTGTCCCAGATTTATAGTCGCGCCAAGAGGCGCCTGTTCTCCATATGTATAAAAACCCATTACCGGGGTTTCTTTTCCGAAAATGCTTTTGACAATCTCTATCTCTTCTTCGCTTTTTCGCCCAAACAGCCTTTCGCGCGATACAGAATCAAATATAAAAACCAGATCTGCTTTTTGCTTTCTCAGGCCGCTAAGAGCTATTTCCGCGGCTTTTTTAGCCGCTTTCAGGGCGGTTTCCTTTGAGCCCATCATTACCCTGATTTCAGACCCGCAGGGAACTTCACCCGCGCAGATCAATGAGCCGTCCTGGTCAACACGCAAAGCGTTTCGAATTATACATTCTTCCTCTTCCGGTATCGACATGCCCAGAGGATACATTACAGACATTCGGGCCATAGGCTCATTCTTTAGATCGGCAACTCTTTTATCGAAATAATCCTCATAAATTCTCGCTGCCGGTTTACCGTCAAGCTTTTTGATTATATTGTGCTGCGCTTCGGTCACAACTCTCGGCTTACCCAGCGGATACCAGCCGTGCCGTGCCCCTATACCTACACTTATGTCCCCTGAGAAAAGAATACCTGCAACGCTATTAGTATATACATTCTCATCAAAATACTGAAAAGTTTTTTCAAAAAGGAAGTCATCAGCCGCTGAGCCGCCGACAATCGGGAAACTTGTGCCAAGTACCTCCTGTATACCCCTGATGATCTCAACCCCGTTGCCGTTGAGCCCGTCTGGAAGCATCATAAAGGCATGACGAATCGCCCCCTTTTTTGTCTTTATTACTGTATCACGCGCCACTTCCTGCCCAGCCCCGCGGGAGTTTTTACTGATATTTTTGCCGATTCCTATAGCCGCATGTAAACTGTTTGATTTTATGATTAGGATGCTGACCGACTTTTTTTTAGGGCCTTCATTGGTAATTTCTCCAGCGGTTGTGCATCCTATAAGAGGCGCGTTTGGCAAGACGCTTTTTATGCCGCGTATGAGCTGAACATGCTCAAAACGCGAAGAGGCGAAGCAAAATACGATATCAGGGTCATTGCTTCCCAAATTTTCTATTGCATTCCTTGCAGCCAATGCTCCGGCCGCAAAAGATTCAAACTCTTTACTATTGCCTACTCCAACTGATATTGTCATATCTTATTAGTGTATAACCTCTCAGCTAAAAAGTCAACTAGGCCGCTGAGAAATCGTATATTCTTTTAAAGTTAATAAGCAAGTTGATTTCAATAATCCCGGCCCCAACGTTTTATGAACCTCTATCGCGTAACCGATAACTTTTTCCGTTAACCCGGATATTTTATGCTCTGCATGAAATATCCGCCCAAAGGGCCGATGGATTAAATCGTCTAACGATTTAATCCTGCTATCGTGCCATTGTATAGCCCATTTTCTTCGGGCTATGCAATATGCAGGCTAATTCATTGATCTTTACTCTGTACTCTCTGTGAGCTCTGTGGTAAATTCTTTCATGTTTTCAACCAATTTTTATCACATTATTTATGAATGACCCTTAATTGTTCTTTTCAGAGTTAGTTAAAGTAGTTTTGTTTGTACACCCTCCTCCTCATTTTTTCAATAGCATGGATAAAGACATACCGCAGAAGAATTATAAAAAAAAATCTATTGTTTTAAATCTATGGTTGTATGAGATAAGCTGGCAGTGGAGGAAGAGCCGTTTTTGCCCCAGGTGACGTTTATTGTTAAGTTTTTCAATATATCACTTGTATTATTGACAGTTAAGTCCCAAAGAAACTCTTTTTTATCTAAAAAAACTTTACCGGGTGAGATTTGTTCTTTAGAATAGAGCTGATTGTAAATATTGTCGAGCAGCAGATATGACAGGCAATTATTTCTTATTTGGCTGTTGCTTTTCGTAATCATAGAAAGTGATCTGACCAAGAAAAGGATTCCCACGGAAAGTACTACTAGTGATACAAGTATTTCGATCAGAATAAACCCATTAGTTTTTTTAGTTTTGGTACTCATATATACTCCAAAAGTATCTCTCCGCTTAGAGTTGTCGTTATCTTTGCTGTATTATCTTTTTTATCGGTGATAAAAAATTCAGCTGATGATATAGCCCCGGTTTGCTGGAAAATTATTTCTTGCTTATCAAAAGTATTGGACGGCGAAAAAAAAGACATACTCATAGGAAGAGTGCGGGCCCCAAGCAAAGAATCTTTTACCATGGAAAATTGATCAGGTGTTTCATGGGAATTTTTCAGGACTGAATATGAATTTTGGGAAAAATCGATCACTAATTTGTGGATTTTCTGCTCAGAGATTGAAGCCCTTTTCAGCAGTTCGCACATTGCTTTAATCTGGGCAGCCTTATTTCTCAGATAAAAATTGCCGGCTGTTTTAGACAACATAGGGATGCTGATTGAAAAAAACACGCAAATTATGACTATAACGCACAGTAGTTCTATTAAAGTAAACCCCGTTAGAGAACAAAATTCTTTTACTCTGTTTGAAAAAAGTTTTCTAACAGGGCGAGCGGCATACGCTGAGGTTGGCTTTAAACCATTGTTAGCTTTATAAGGTATTCCACCGCCGGCTTCGTCTGTGGCTTTCTCTAACGGGGTAAATCCCCTGTTTTGCGTTTGCGGCCCGCGATCCGCGGCGTTTCTTATGCCAATCATCAGTCTTCCCAATTCCCGATATCATCGTTGCCGCCCTCAGAGCCGTCCTTGCCTATAGAAAAAAGGTCATAATCCTCTATGTTGTTAATACCCGGACAAATATACCGGTATTCATTCCCCCATGGATCAATCGGTTTTTTCTTAAGATATGGGCCGTTCCAGTTTTTTACCAGAGGCTGCGTTGTCGGTTTCTCTACCAGGGCATCGAGTCCCTGCTGGGTTGAGGGGAATACCCCGTTATCAAGTTCGTACAGGTCAAGAGCTAAAGGTATGTTCGATAAAATGTCGGCTTTAACAGCTGTATTACGAGCCTGTTCGGCCCGGCCGGCTAGACGAGGTATAACGAGAGCCGCTAGAGTTCCAATAATTATTACTACAAGCATTAATTCAATTAGTGTAAATCCTTTGTTTTTCATTGCTCTCCTTTATAGTGTTATTGAACCAAGAAATTCATCTGAAAAATCGGCAGTAGAATCGCCATTACAATAATCGCTACGATAATCCCTAAAATAAGTATTAAAGCCGGTTCAATCATGAACATCAATGTTTCAATTAATCCGGAAGATTCGTTTTCGTTCATCTGGGCAATCCGAAACAGCATTTCTTCAAGTCTGCCGCTCTCCTCTCCCACGCCGATCAAATCAAGCGTATTTTTATCAAATATATTACTGTCTTTTAAAGCCGCGCTTATATGCTGTCCCTTGGTAACCTGGGTATGCACGTGCTTTATCTCTTGCGCGAAAACAAGGTTAGTTGCTATTTCAGAAGTGATCTTTAAAGAGTTTATAATAGAAACTCCGTTTTCGATCAGGCTTCCGAGCGTTCTGGCAAAGCGGGCGATCTGAATTTTTAAAACAATATTTTTAACTAAAGGGACCTTCATTTTAAAACCGTCAAAAAGGAAGCGGCCCTTTTGCGTCTTTAATTGCTTCTGGATAATGAAAACAGCAACGCCGGTTATTGCGCCCATAAGTAACCAGTAATTTTTTAAAAACTTGCTTGTGTTTATAAGCATCTGGGTCAGGATCGGAAGCTGTTGGTCCAGATCTTCGAACAGGGTAATGAATTTCGGTAGGACAAATGTAGTTAACACAAACAGAGTGATTGCCCCTACGCTTAAAAGCAGGACCGGATAAGCAAGCGCGGAACGTACTTTGTTGTTAAAATTTATATCGCGTTCTTTGAGATCGGCAATTTTTGCTACTGCCTCAGGAAGCGTCCCTGTAGTCTCCGCGGATTTTATCATGTTGATTTCAAAGGTGGTAAATACATCAGGATAAAATAACAGCGCCTCAGAAAATGTCTTTCCTTTCTGAAGTTTTTCCTTCAGGTCCAGTACGATTAAGCGCAGCCTTGGATTATGGCATTGAGAACTGATATTTCCTAAAGATTTTACGATTGGAAGCCCGGCGATATTCAGGTTCGCAAGCTGTCTTAAAAAGATATAGATATCTTTTGAAGATATTTTTTTAGAAAGCGAGAATTTTCCAACATTCTCCTCGGATTTTACTTTTATAAACACAGGATGATAATTAAGCAGCAAAAGCTTATTTATTGCTGCTTTTTCGCTCTCCGCCTCAATTGTTCCGCTGCGGAAAGTGTCCGGTTTAACCTTGGCTTTATATGTATATATCGGCATGGTTTATATAGTTACTAGTGATAATTCATCATTCATAATTATTTTGTTTCTAAGTTATTCACTGTCCTGCTGGGTTACGCGCATTACTTCCTCCGGAGTGGTTATTCCGCTGACTACCTTTTCCCATCCGCTTAAACGCAGTGTCTTCATGCCCGCGGCAATGGCTTTTTGTTTGATCAAATTAGAGGGGCTGTGATCAAGAATCATTTCTTTAACCATATCATCGATTTTAAGTATTTCAAATATTGCTGTTCTTCCTATGTATCCGGTAAATTTGCAGCCTTCGCATCCGTTTCCTTTGTATAGATCATTTTCCTTGAATCTGCCGCGGTGTATACCGAATTCATCCATTAACTCATCGTGCGGCTTATACGGTTCTTTGCAGGCTGGGCAAATAACCCTCACTAAACGCTGGGCGATAACACAGTTCAAAGAGCTGGCCACAAGGTATGGTTCAATTCCCATATCAAGTAATCTGGCAATCGCACCGGGAGCATCATTTGTGTGCAGTGTGCTGAAAACAAGATGGCCGGTCAAAGCAGTGCGGATGGACAGCTCGGCGGTTTCAAGGTCTCTGATTTCCCCGACCATCATTATGTCCGGATCATGGCGTAGCATGGAACGCAGGCCGTTGGAAAAAGATAAATTAATCTTTGGATGAATCTGAATTTGAGTAATACCGTGAAGTTTATACTCAATAGGGTCTTCAATTGTAATAATCTTTCTTTCCATGGCATTAATTCTGTTTAAACAGGAATAAAGCGTAGTTGTTTTTCCGCTTCCTGTAGGCCCGGTAACAAGAATTATACCATGCGGTTTTTTGATCATCGTATTTAGAATATCCAACCCATCAATATCCAGTCCCAGCTCAGAAAGAGTGAAAAATATTTGCTTTCTTGATAGTATCCTTATCTCAACGCTCTCTCCGAAAGCAGTAGGCAGGATCGACACTCTAAAATCAAAATCTTCTTTATCTATTCTAATCTGTATCCTTCCGTCCTGGGGCAGGCGTTTTTCCGCGATATCCATCTCGGCCATTATCTTTACGCGCACAATTATAGATGATTGAAAGTGGGCAATAGCAGCAGGCACAGGCACATCGTAAAGCAGCCCGTCTATACGATAGCGCACTCTAAGGTTGTCCTCGAACGGTTCTATATGTATATCCGTAGCTCTTTCTCGTACAGCTTGCTGTATTACCTGATCGAGAAATTTAATTACAGAAGGATCATCTGATTCTGATTGAAGCTGACTTTCGGCATCCTCATCACTTGTTTTCGAAAGAATCCGCAAGTGAGGTGTATCATCAACCATCTGTGCCATAGTCTTAGCACCCACACCGTAATATCTTTTGATCGCCTCGTTTATTTCAAAAGATGTCGCAAGGGAAATTTTTACAGGCTGCTTGATCACGAGCTTTATTTCATCAAGCGCGTAAAGATCAAGGGGATCACTTACCGCGATGCGCAGGCTGCCTTCTTCCTCAGCCAACGGAAAGAAGTTATAATGCGTAACAAACCGCGCGGGGATTTTATTTATTACTTCCTGCTCGACCGTGGCTGCGCGTATCCTTATGAATGGAATATCCATAAGTTCCGCAAGATTTGAAATAATATTTTCTTCGCTGACTATTCCGCTGCGGATCAGTTCTTCGCCTATCCTCAGATTTGTCTTTTTCTGACTAATAAGCGCGCTATCTAGCTGCTCCTGCGTGATAATCTTTTTTTGAACCAGTAATTCACCCAGTTTTTGATTGCCAGGCATAAGAGTGCTCCTTCTTGCCCTATAAGTTATTTCGCATTGAACGGATAAACCGGCTGATTTTCATTTCAATCTGCTTTTTGTTAATGCTTTCATTTATTATTTTTATGATCGCGCTGCCGATAATAACTCCGTCAGCCGCTTTATTTATTTTTTTTTACATGCTCCGGCTTTGATACGCCGAAACCGACAAAAACAGGGGTTTTTGATGTTTTCTTGATCAGGCGCACCTGTTTTAATAAATCAGCACCCAGAGTATCGCGTGTTCCGGTGACTCCGGCCAGGCTGATATAATAAATAAAGCCTCTGGAGATTCTGGATATTTTTTGCATCCTTTTAAAAGAGGTTAAAGGAGAGATTAAAAAGATCTGACAAATTGAGTTGTTTAAAAGCGCGTTGTTTAGTTCTTCTGCTTCCTCCGGAGGCAGGTCCGGAACAATCACACCATCAAGCCCGGCAAGAGAAGCGTCTTTAGCGAATTTGCTTATACCGTATTTAAAAATCGGATTATAGTAGCTCATGATTATCAAAGGAACCTCTGTCTTTTTTCTTAAATCTTTGATGATTTTTAAATACTTTATCATGCTCATGCCTTTATCAAGAGCCATCGCGGATGCTTTCTGGATTACCGGCCCGTCCGCGACCGGGTCTGAAAAGGGCATGCCCAGCTCTATAAAATCCACTTTATTATTTATAAGTATGTCCACCAACTCATGCGTTGTTTTAATATCAGGAAAACCGGCGCTGAGATAAGCGGTAAACGCTTTTTTTTTGCTTATGAACAGGTCCTTATTTTTTTCAATAATTCTGTTTTTAATCATTGCCAATAAACTCCGAAATCATTTTCATATCTTTGTCGCCGCGTCCTGATAAGCATAATACAACAAGCGCGTTTTTTTTTATTTTTTTTGACGCTTTTTTTAAATAAGCAATCGCGTGAGCGGATTCAAGGGCGGGGATTATACCCTCGGTTTCACTGAGAAGCCTTAACCCCTCTACCGCTTCCCTGTCCCCAACCGAAACATATCTGGCCCTTTTTGTCTTTTTGTAAAAAGCATGTTCAGGCCCAACACCCGGATAATCAAGGCCCGCGGATATCGAATGGGCGATTTCTATCTGTCCGTCTTTGGTTTGAAGCAGA
This sequence comes from Candidatus Omnitrophota bacterium, assembly GCA_022013205.1. Classification (GTDB taxonomy): domain Bacteria; phylum Omnitrophota; class Gorgyraeia; order B26-G9; family B26-G9; genus JAGLQQ01. The sequence continues at coordinate 23,006 of JAKLQT010000261.1, forward strand.
TAGCTTTTGCTGCCGTGGAGTATGCCTGGGCTTCCGTGAGTTAGAGTTGCCGCGTGCTTATGTGTTTTAATTCCGTATCCGGCGGCCTCTACACCGATAAATTCTACGCTTTTGTCATTATAAAACGGGTGAAAGAGCCCGATAGCATTACTGCCTCCTCCTACACACGCGATCAGGTGATCAGGAAGCCGATGTTCGATTCGCAATATTTGTCTCCTGGCCTCGTTGCCGATTACAGATTGAAAATCCCGCACCATCATCGGGTAAGGATGCGGCCCGACTACAGAGCCGATAATGTAATGTGTGCTCTTTACAGTAGTTACCCAATTACGCATTGCCTCGTTTGTGGCGTCTTTGAGAGTTCTACTTCCTGAATTAACGCTGGTGACTTTAGCGCCTAAAAGACGCATTCTAAAAACATTCAGAGATTGCCTGGCGATGTCTTCTTCTCCCATAAATATCTCACATTTAAGGCCGAATTGCGCCGCGGCAACAGCAGTGGCAACTCCGTGCTGCCCGGCTCCGGTTTCAGCGATTACCCGCTTCTTTTTCATCTTAAGGCATAACAGGGCCTGCGCGAGTGTATTATTTATTTTATGAGCACCCGTATGCAGCAGATCCTCCCTCTTAAGATAGAGCTTTATTCCAAGATATTTGCTTAATCTGGAGGCAAAGTATAAAGGGGTTTCTCTGCCGGCAAACTCTTTTAGATAATAGTCCAGTTTCTTTTTGAACCGGCCGCTCTTTTGGGATTGCCTGTAAACAGTTTCTAATCTCTCAAGCGCGTTTATCAGAGTTTCCGGTACATATCTGCCGCCAAAATCTCCAAAATAGCCCTTTTTGTCCGGGTATAAAGGCATTAACGTTTCAACTCCTTAATAAAAGAATCTTTTATATTAGTTTTTTTTCTGAATATTTCATTAAACTCTTTGGCCTCATTAAGAGTATCGTACGCGCCGACATTTATCTTGAAATATGCTTTTTTCTTCTCTTTATCCCTGTAAATTGTATCAATCATTACAAGATACCCCTGTTTTTTCAGGGCATTTACAAAATGCCTTGCCGCCTCTTCATCAGCATATTCAGCAGCCTGTATCGTGTATCTTTTCCTTGTTATTGCCTCCGGCTGCGGGCCTGGGAGATTTTTTACTACCTCGGCCTTAGCAGGTTCTGACTTTACGCTAGGGGCCTCTTCAAAATTTATCCGCGTTTGGGAAGCATCATTTACCGGGGCAGTTGCCGGCCTTAAACTTTTCATGACCATAAATATAACGAAAATCAAAAAAACGATCAAGAGAATAATAAACTTTTCAGGCATACGGTTTAAGATTAAATCCGCCAGTCTTTCCCTGATATTGATCAGTTTCCGTTTCTGTATTAATTTTACTTTCAGGCGCTCTTTCTGGTTTATTGACATTTTCAGCTTATCCTCAAGGCTTGAAATGGCCTGTTTCAGTGTATTGATCTCTTCCGCAATGCCCGGCTGCAGCAAATCCTTATTATTAAATAAATCAGCGGGTTTTTCTTTTTTCTCTTGAGCTGTATATGTTTTTTTTTGATCCGGGTACAGCTTTTTCATTATATCTTTTTCCGTGATTTTAGGCTGCTGAGCTATTTCTTCCTGAACTTCCTTTTTGGATTGCCCGTAAAGTTTACTCTTAATATCTTTTTCCGAAATACTGGCATGATTTTTTCTTTTGTGTCTCTTCATAATGGCCCTCTTTTATGGCTGCTTAAATTTGCAGCAATTTTACTTGCTTAATTAGATCCCTCATTTTTTTTAAATTCTTTTTCCCCGGACTTCTCTCTATAGAACTGGAAACATCAAACGCAAACGGATGTAAAGTATTTGCGATTTTCCGCCAGTTTTTTTCGTTAATGCCGCCTGAGATTATCACCGGCCTTTTAAAACGCGTATTTCTCAGCAAGTTATAAGAAAACGTATATCCTGTGCCTCCGTAGACATCCTTTGAGTAAGAATCAAGTAAGTAAGCATGAGCATGGTTATAGTTTTTGATTGCGTTAATGCTGTATTTATCTTTAATTCTAAATGCCTTTATTATTTTACAATATTTTTGAAAAAAAGCACAATACTTATCAGTTTCTTCTCCGTGAAACTGTAATGTGTCAAGGCCGCATTCTTTGATTATCCGCAGCACATCAGCCTTATCGGCATTGACAAATACCCCGACCCTGGCTATGAACCGAGGTACGCGCTTTATAATCTGCTTTGCGGCTTTTGGGTTTATCTTCCGCGGGCTCTTTGCGAATATAAAACCTAAAGCATCAGCCCCGTATTCGCAGGCCTTGAGCGCGTCAACAGCATTAGTGATACCGCAGATCTTAATTTTCAGCATTTTCTTTGCCCAATAACTCACGGATTTTCAAAGGGATATTCCTCGCCCTTACAATACCTTCTCCAATCAGCACAGAGTTAATCTTAAGCTTTTTTAAAAAAAGTATATCTGCCGGGGAATTTATTCCGCTTTCGCTTATCACAGTCATTTTCGCGGGAATTTTTGCGTATAGCTGCTTTGTGGTTTTCAGATCCACAGAGAAATCCTCCAGGTTCCTGTTGTTTATGCCAATGATTCGTGCGGATCTAAAATCGATTTTTTCAAGATCAACAGGGTTATGGATCTCAATTATCGCGTTCATTTTTAATTTATGTGTCAGGGCAAGCAGCTCGCGAAGCAATTTCTCACTTAAGACGGCCGCAATCAGTAAAATCGCGTCAGCACCTTGATATAAAGACTCATACACCTGATATGCATCGATTATGAAATCCTTGCGCAGGATGGGAATGTTGACGCTATTTTTCACTAGTGCTAAATCACTTAGTTTGCCTTTAAAATGAACATCTGTTAATACGGATATCGCGTGCAACCCTTCTTTTTCGTAAATCTTAGCGGTTTTAGCCAGATCTAAATCCTTATTTAAGTATCCTTTTGAAGGCGAAGCGATCTTAAGCTCACCGATATATGTAAGCGTTCCTTTTTTTGTAATGCCCTTTTTAAAATCTCTGGTATAGATTTTTTTATTGCTGATCCTCTTTTTTAGTTCAGCCATAGGCAAAATCTTTTTTGCTTTTTTTATTTCAAGTGA
>JAKLQT010000262.1 GCA_022013205.1 Candidatus Omnitrophota bacterium
AAGGGGCATTTTCTTACCCGCGATCCTCGTATGAAAGAGCGTAAAAAGTATGGGCAGAAGGGCGCTCGTGCTTGCTTCCAGTGGACAAAACGATAATCTTTAACGTCTTTTGTCTGAAATCCTTTTCCTATATTAGGAAAGTATAAAAATACTTTCCTATGTCCGCCTAATTTGCTTTGCGAATCAAAACGGCTGGGGCTGCGAAAATCGCCTATAACCGGCGATAAAAGTCATTGCCGAAGGCGATTTTCTTGTGAGCTTGATAAGAAGATTAGTCTTTTAATTTTCACTCTAAAAATTTCTAACATCTTATTATTAAAAGTCTTACATTAAATTTTGCTTTGAAAGCTTGGCAGTAGAGAAAAAAATGCCCAAATGGCTAATAGCAAGCATAACCTGTTTAATTGTAAATGGTTATGTATTCCAGGCTATTTTTGGGTTTTGAAATACCTTTTAAAGAGTGAATTAAAGGGGGCCCGTCGAAAAATATATTGACGTTTTAAGGATTTTGACTTATAATAATTTTTTAGTTAATTAAATATCAGAATAGAAAGATTTATGCTTTAGTTTTTCTCCCTGCCTTGCCGGCAGGCAGGTGTGAACTCTGCGCCCTCTGTGGTGAATATTTTATTTATGTTTTTAACGGAGCGGAACACATTGGAATCAAAATGATTCCCGGGACTTAGGCCTGGAAATTCCTTGAATTTCTCAGGATAAATTTCCCCTTGCGGGGACACCAGCTTGAATATTTACCCAAAAGGTAAATTTTCAAGGGGCGCACAGTGACTTATGAACACTACGTTCCATAAGTAACGATTGATTCTAGATCCCTGGCTTAAACAAAGAGGAAATTCTCTTCGATAATTTCCCCTTAAGCTGCGGGATAAATTCGCACAGTGACTTATGTTCACTGCGTTCCATAAGTCACGTGCTCATTTAGGAGATGATATGATAAAAGCAGCTATAATCGGAGCGACAGGATATGCGGGTGAGGAGCTTATACGTATATTGCTCAGGCATCCTCAAATAGAAATTTGTGATCTTGTCGCGAAAATTGAAAGAAGCACTCTAATCAGCAGTATTTTTCCATGGTTGGAAAATAAACTTGATATGGAGTGTAACAGCCGGATTGATGTTGAAGCGATTTCAAAAAACAATGATGTGATCTTTCTTGCCCTGCCGCACAGAGTTTCAATGGAAATAGCGCCGAGTTTTCTAAGCGCGGGTATGAAGGTAATAGATTTCAGCGCTGATTACAGGCTTAAAGATTTAAATGAATACCAGAAGTGGTACGGAGTAACGCATAAAAGTAAAGAATTTGTTAAAGACAGCGTATACGGCCTTTGCGAGTTGAACAGGGAAAATATTAAAAAGGCAAAATTAATTGCCAATCCCGGCTGTTACCCGACAGGCGCGATATTAACATGCGCTCCATTTTTGAAAGAGGATATTATTGAGCCGGATATAATAATTGACGCTAAATCAGGAACAAGCGGGGCAGGAAGAACCCCTGCGGTGTCACTGCTGTATTCAGAAGTTAACGGAAACTTTAAGGCTTATAAGGTCTGTGATCATCAGCACAGCCCTGAGATTACTCAGGAGCTGCAGCTGCAGGCTAAAGGGAAAGTGCATATAAGTTTTGTGCCGCATCTTGTGCCTATGAACAGAGGCATATTAAGCACAATATATATGAGCTTGAAGAAAAATATCTCTGTGTTCGAAGCGGTCGATGTGCTTAAGAAATTTTACCAGGGAGAGCCTTTTATCCGGATTAAGCAGGCGGATATGTTCCCGGAGATTAAAGATGTAAGAAACAGCAATTTTTGCGACATCGGTATTAAGATAGACCAGAAACGGCTTATCGCGATCGCGGCGATAGATAACCTTGTCAAAGGCGCGGCAGGGCAGGCAGTCCAGAATTGTAATTTAATGTTCGGGATTGAGGAAACAATGGGGCTCTTATAATGAAGGAATTAAAAAAAGGAACAATAAGCACTCCCCTGGGGTTTAAAACCAGTGCTCTTTGGTGCGGGCTTAAAAAGAAAAAACCTGATCTGGCGCTGATTTATTCGATCGTAAGGGCTCACTCAGCCGGAGTGTTTACCCAAAATTTGGTAAAGGCAGCCCCGGTAGAGCTTGGTATAAGGAAATTGAAAGATAATTATGCCCAGGCGATCATTATTAACAGCGGTAATGCCAACTGCTGTACAGGTAAACAGGGTTTGGATGATGCGCTTTTGATTAGCAGGTTGCTGTCAGACCAACTGCACTTGCCGGCAAAAGACGTGTTAATGTCCTCAACCGGTGTTATCGGCAAGTATCTGCCCAGGGAAAAGATAATTAAGGCTTTGCCCAAACTGGTCGGCGGCTTGGGATTTAATAACGCGCATAAAGCTTCTAGAGCAATAATGACAACCGATACTTTTAATAAGCAGATCGCGGTTGAAATAAAAATTAAAAATAGGCCGGTTACAATCGCGGCTGTGGCTAAGGGTGCAGGGACGATAGCCCCGGATATGGCAACCATGCTTTGCTTTGTTACTACAGACGCAAATATTGGTCAGGCGGCGCTCAAAAAGGCTTTAAAGGCCGCGGTTGACGCATCGTTTAACTGTATCAGTATTGACGGGCAGATGAGCACAAACGACAGTGTTATTATAATGGCTAATGGTTTAGCTGCTAACGCAATGATCAATGAAAATAGCCGGGAGTTTAAAATTTTTTTTCAGGCTCTTAAATATGTATGTCTTGAGCTTGCTAAAATGATCGTAAAAGACGCTGAGGGAGCGACAAAGTTTATCGAGATAATTGTTAAAGGCGCCAAGAGCAAAAAAGCAGCGAATACAGCTGCTATGGCCATAGCAAACTCCATACTTGTTAAAACAATGATCGCCGGCAATAATCCTAACTGGGGAAGGATTCCGGCTGCCTTAGGCGCGGCAGGTGTTGATTTCGATGCTGATAAACTGGAGTTGTCTTTGGGGAAAAAAGTTGTATTTAAGAGGGCAATTCCTGTTTTAAAAGATCGGCAGGGCCTGATCAAGAGCCTTAAGAAAAAAGAGATAAATATCACCGCGAATCTGAACAACGGGTGTTTTGAACATACGGTATACAGCAGTGATCTGACCGTAGAGTATGTAAAAGTGAACATGGCTTACAATTGAAGTAAAAAGTAAATGGAGAACTAAAGTTTATGATTAAAGAAGCTTCGAAAAAAGTCGATATTCTTATAGAGGCGCTGCCGTATATAAAGCAGTTTTATCAAAAAGTTGTTGTTATTAAGTATGGAGGAAGCGCTGTTGAACAATCGGAACTAAACCACTCTATCCTTGAAGATATTACTTTTATGAACCATGTGGGTATTCATCCGGTTATTGTGCATGGGGCAGGGCCGTTTATAACTAAAAGGATGAAGGACGCGGGGATTGAGGTAAAGTTTGTAAACGGGATAAGGGTTACGGATGAAAAAACGCTTGATATCGTTAATGAGTCTTTAACTGAGGTAAATAAGGATATTGTCAGGGAGCTTAAAGCCAAGGGTAATGAGGCCAAAGGTTTCGTGGGAAAAAACGGAGAGCTTATTGCCGCAAAAAAGAAGAATCTAAATGTTGATGTCGGGTTTGTGGGAGAGATTACCGGTTTTGACAGTAAGCTGATGTATAGTTTGCTGCATTCTAAAATGATCCCGGTTATCGCGCCGCTTGGAATCGGCGAGGACGGACAGCTTTATAATCTTAACGCGGATACCGTAGCCGCGGAGATATCCGTGGCCATGCAGGCGGAAAAACTGGTTCTGCTGACAAATGTGCGCGGAATAATGAAAGATATCAATGACCCTGAATCTCTGCTTTCAACGGTCACACTGAAAGACCTTGAGAAATTATTTGAAAGCAAGGTGATTAAGGGAGGCATGCAGCCTAAAGTTGAGGCCTGCCTGTTTGCCGCCCAAAGAGGAGTGCATAAAACACATATTATCGATGCCCAGATACTTCACGCGCTTTTGCTTGAGATATATACCGATAAAGGTATAGGTACGCAGATAATAAAAGACAGTAAAAAAATAGTAAAAAAAATGTGAAAGAAGGCGAAAAACATGAATGCTAATCAAGTAATGGATCTTTACAATGAATATGTAATGGCAAATTATACCCGCAAGAAACTGGTTATAAAAAAAGCAAAGGGCAGCTGGGTTTATTCTGCTGATGGGAAAAAGTATCTTGATTTTTTTCCGGGATGGGCGGTAAGCGGTATCGGTTATTGCCATCAACGGGTGGTAAAAGCCGTGCAGAGACAAGCGGCAAAAATAATGCATGTTTCAAATAATTACTACAATGAAGTACAGGGGCAGCTTGCGCAAAAACTCTCGCTGAATTCTTTCGGAGGAAAGGTTTTTTTCTGTAATTCAGGAGCGGAAGCAAATGAAGGGGCGTTTAAACTTGCCCGCGCTTACGGAAACCCTAAGCGTTATGAGGTGATAACTATGCAGGGTTCTTTTCACGGCAGAACTCTTGCCTGCACTGCTGCTACAGGACAGGATAAATGCAAACTCGGATTTGAACCCCTGCCGGAAGGATTTAAGAGTATTCCTTTTAATGACAAAAACGTGTTAAAAGAGGCGGTTAGTGATAAAACGGCAGCGATCATGATCGAGTTGATACAGGGCGAAGGCGGTATCAAGGTCGCTGAAAGCAATTATGTGCGGTTTATCCGAGAATTATGTGATGAAAAGAATATGCTTTTTATTGTCGATGAGGTGCAGACCGGAATGGGCCGAACAGGTAAACTTTTTGCTTATCAGCATTACGGTATTGAGCCGGATATTATTACTCTTGCCAAAAGCCTGGGAGGAGGTATGCCTATCGGAGCGATGATCGCGCAGAAAAAGATCGCGGGGACACTTCGCCCTGGGATGCATGCGTCAACTTTCGGGGGTAATCCAATCGCCTGCGCCGGAGCCTTAGGCGTGCTTGAGGCCATAGAAAAAGAGCAGTTATTAAAGAATACAGTGCAGATGGGAACTCTGCTGAAAAATGAAATGATAAAATTAAAAGGAAAATATCCGATAATAAAGCAGGTCAGAGGCATAGGGCTGATGCTGGGTATGGAGATCATTGTAAACGCGCCCAAAGCTTATGACTACTGTTTTGCTAAAGGACTGCTGATAAACTGCACCCAGGGTAATACGCTCAGAATAATGCCTTCAATGACCGTTACGGAAAAAGAAATCAAGATTGCTATGGAAATCCTGGAAGAAGCGATCAGTAAATGTTAGGAACAGGATAATATTATGAATAAAGATCTGATCTCAGGGTTCGACTTAAGCGTAAGTGATATTAACGCGATCTTTAGTCTGGCCAAAAAACTAAAAAAGCAAAAAAACAGTACTGAGCTTTTAGGTAAAACAGTCGGGCTTGTATTTCAAAAGCCCTCTGTCAGAACCAGAGTCTCTTTTGAAGTAGGCGCAAGGCAGCTGGGTGCTGAGTGTTTGTATCTTGCTCCGCAGGATATTCAGCTGGGCTCAAGAGAACCGATAAAAGACGTGGCCCGGGTGCTCTCAAGATATCTTGACGGTATTGTCGCCAGGACTTTTTCTCATACACATATCCTGGAGCTGGCACGCTACGCAAAGGTGAGCGTGATAAACGGCTTAAGTGATTTGTATCATCCTTGTCAGGCTTTGGCTGATGTGTATACGGTTTATGAGAATGCGGGTAAGTTTAAAGGCGTTAAGCTGGCTTATATTGGTGACGGAAATAATGTTTTGCATTCATTGCTGGCAGTCGGGGCTAAGGTGGGCTTATCAATTAGCGCGGCAACTCCCAAAGGATATGAACCGGATAAAGAGATCTGGCAGGAGGCATTGAAGATTGCTAAAAAAACAGGAACTGAAATAACTCATTGCTATGATGCCATGCAGGCGGTTAACGGAGCTGATTTTGTATATACTGATGTGTGGACATCTATGGGGCAGGAAAAGGAAAGAAAAAAACGCTTAAAGGATTTCAGAAGATTTCAGGTTAATGCCAAACTGCTTGAATTTGTAGGGAAAAAATATCGCATTATGCATTGTATGCCGGTACATAGACAGGAAGAAATAACAGACGAGGTTATGGAATCAAAAAGCTCGATAGTTTTTGAGCAGGCTGAGAACAGGCTGCATGTGCAGAAGGCAGTTATGGCGCTGCTGATTAAATAGTGTATAGCGATTAGCGTTCAGCGAATAATTAGAAGAATAGAGATATATTAATCCTGTAGGGACGTGCCTTGCGCGCGCCCGCAATAATAAGGAAAATTTAAGATGAAAAAAAAGGTTGTTTTGGCTTATTCAGGCGGCTTAGATACTTCCTGCTGCGTGAGGTGGCTTCAGGATAAAGGCTTTGAGGTGGTATGTTTCAGTGCTAACCTGGGCAGCGAGTTTTCTCCTGAGGAGTTAAAAAAGAAAGCGAAGCAAAGCGGGATTTCCAAAATATATGTGATGGATTTGCAGAAAGAATTTGCCCAGGAGTATATTCTTCGGGCATTAAAAGCAAACGCGGTTTATGAGTCAAAATATGCGCTTTCAACCGCGCTAGGCAGGCCGCTGATCGCGAAATACCTGGTTGATATAGCACATAGGGAGAAAGCGGATTATGTGGCGCACGGCTGTTCGGGAAAAGGTAATGACCAGGTAAGAATAGATACTACGGTAAAGATACTGGATCCGAAACTAAAGATAATCGCGCCGCTAAGGGTATGGAAGCTTACATCGCGAGAGTCTGAGATCGCCTACGCAAAGGAAAAGAAAATCCCGGTTTCCGCGACTAAGGAAAAAATATACAGTATTGACCGGAATATCTGGGGAATAAGTATTGAAGGCGGGATGATGGAAGATTTAAATAATGCCCCGGATGAGGCGGCTTATGTTTTGACTAAAAGCATGGAAAAGACACCGGCAAAGGCAGGCTTTGTGGAAATAGAATTTTATAAAGGGGCTCCGGTAAAAATAAACGCTAAAAAAAAGGGCTTGCTTGAGATAATCGAAATATTAAATAAGATCGGAGGCAAGCACTGTATCGGCAGAAGCGATCTTATTGAAGATCGTACCGTGGGGATCAAATCCCGGGAAATCTATGAGGCCCCGGCTGCCTGGATATTAATCCGGGCTCACCAAGAGCTTGAAAGTGTAGTTTTAGATAAAGATACGCTAAGTTTCAAAGAGATCGTTGCCTTGAAATATGCACAGCTTGCCTATCAGGGGCTATGGTTTTCACGGCTCAAGAAAAGCCTGGATGCCTTTGTCGAGTTAACGCAGGAAAGAGTAACAGGCTCGATCAAGATGAAGCTGTTTAAGGGCAGCATCAGCGCCGCGTCAAGAAAAGCGAAATATCCTCTTTATAAGAAGGAACTGGCGACTTATGGAGAAAAAGATCAGTTTAACAGGCAGGACGCGAAAGGTTTCATTGAGATATTTTCTCTGCCGTATAGAGAGAAATAACTAAAGAAGCAAGAAGTCAAAAGTTAAAAGTGAAGACCTTTGATATAGTAACTTAAGGAGTTATAATGGCAAAGAAATTATGGGGCGGAAGATTTAAGAAGAAGATTGATAAGGATTTTGAGCAATTTTCGAAATCGATCCAGTATGATTTCAAGCTGGCAAGGGTAGATGTGTTTCATTCGATAATACATACTCTGGCTTTGAGCGGCAGCGGCCTTTTGAATAAAAAAGAAACAAAGACGATCATTGATGCTCTAAATGAGATTATTAAAGATATTGATTCCGGAAGTTTTAAGCCTAATCTATCCAGTGAGGATATACATACGGATATCCATAACAGGCTCCAAAAGAAGATCGGCAGGCTTTCGGCAAAGGTGCATACCCTGCGCTCCAGAAACGATCAGATCGCATTTAATGAAAAATTTTACTGTCTTGATGAAGCTATAAATATAAAGAATCTAGTCGGCGATGTATTGAACAGTTTTTTTGTTCTGATGAAAGAATACGATAATCAGCCGTTTGTCGGCTATACTCATACGCAAAGAGCACAGGTGATTCTCTTTAGTGATTATTTGTGCGCTTTCGGGCACATGCTGGCCAGAGACTCAAATAGAATAAAAAGATTTTATGACTCGGTAATTCCTTATGTCGGAGCCGGAGCCCTGGCAGGGACTTCTTTGCACAGTAAAGAATATTTTAAGGCTATTGATGTTTTTTTTAGTTATAATCATACTGGTTCTGATAAGATAAAGTCAGTGGAAAGCTCGATTGATAATGTGAGCGACAGGGATTTCCTGATCGAATTTTTAGGAATAATCTCTATTATTCAGATGCATCTTTCTCGCCTTGCGGAAGATATTATTCTTTATTCCACGCAGGAGTTTGATTATCTGGATCTGCCTGAGGAATTCTGCACGGGAAGTTCTCTTATGCCGCATAAGAAAAATCCTGATTTTTTGGAGCTTGTGCGGGGATATACCGGAAGGATTTACGGCAACCAGGTATCTTTGATGACCATGATGAAAGGGCTGCCCATGGCTTATAACCGTGACATGCAGCTTGATAAGGAGCCGCTGTTTTCATCGGTTGAGATCATTAAGAGTGAGCTTAAGATAATGGCTAAATTCATAAAAGGCATCAAACTCAATAAAGAGATTATCGCCGAGGCGCTGCTTGATGAACGGCTTTATGCCACAGAACTCGCGGAATTCCTGGTTTTTAAGGGCATTGCTTTTAAAGATGCTCATGATATAGTCGGTAAACTGATCCGGTATGCTGAAGATAATAAGACCCAGGTAAAACAAATGCCGGATAAATTACTTAAGAAATTCTGCGTTAAATTAAACTCATCGGATGTCGCAAGGGTGATGCATGCTGCGCATGCTATTACTTCTAAAAAGTCAATCAAAAGAAAGGTTCCGAAGCCTGATGCGTGATTTTCAATTTAAAAAAAACCGATTGCTCTGTGAAGGCGTAGATCTGGAAAAAATCGCGCGCAAGGAGGGTACGCCTGTTTTTGTTTACAGCCGCAAGTCCCTGCTGGGGAGATTTAATGAAATTAAAGATGCTTTTAAAGAAATCGATCCATTAGTCTGCTACTCAATGAAGGCAAATTCAAATTTAAGTATTTGCCGGCTACTTGTAAAAGCCGGAGCCGGCCTGGATATTGTCTCTGGAGGCGAATTGTTCAGGGCAAAGAAAATAAGGGTTTCTTTAAATAAAATCGTTTACGCGTCTGTGGGTAAGACGGATGATGAGATAAGGGATGCACTTGGAAGCGGCATATTGTTTTTTAATGTCGAATCAGTCGCAGAACTTAAGAGGATCAACATTATTGCCAAAAGCTTAAATAGAAAACAAAAGGTGGCCATACGCATAAACCCGGATGTTGACGCTAAGACGCATCATTATATTACTACAGCGACAAAGCAAAATAAGTTCGGGATTGATATTAAGACCACTAATAATATCTTTCTCTCATATGCTAAAAAGCTAAAAAACGTTGATATCTGCGCTATTCATATGCATATAGGCTCGCAAATCGAGACGGTTAATCCGTTTGTCCAGGCTGTAAAAAAATCCGTTGCCCTGATCGATGATCTGAACAGTAAAGGTGCATGTATTACGCATTTGAATATCGGCGGAGGGTTGGGGATAATCTATAAGGATGAAAAACCGCAGACAGCAGGCCAATACGCTAAAGCGATACTGCCGATACTTAAAAATAAAGGGCTTAAACTTATTTTAGAACCTGGAAGATTTATTGCCGGTAATTCGGGAGTGCTTTTGACGAAAATAATTTATGTAAAAGATACTCATGTTAAAAGATTTTATATCATTGACGCGGCCATGAATGACCTGCTGCGCCCTTCATTTTATAAAGCCTATCATGAGATCATTCCGGTTAAAAAGACTAAAGGGGGAAAAAAGAAAAGTGCCGATATTGTCGGTGCTGTCTGTGAGAGTGGAGATTTCCTGGCAAAACAGCGGCTATTACCTGATAATTTAAAACAAAATGATATCCTCGCGGTTATGAGTACAGGGGCTTATGGTTTCAGCATGTCCAGTAATTATAACAGCCGTAAACGTGCCGCGGAGGTTTTAGTAAATGGGAAAAAATATCAGCTGATAAGAATTCGTGAAAGTTATGGTGATTTGATAAGGAACGAAATTGTCGCTAACGTATAAGGGGTATGTATGAAAAAAAGGCTAAGGAAAAAAAGCAGGCTAAAAAGGCCGCGGTGAAAAAGACAGCGGGAAAAACTTTTCAGGTGAGGAAAAGTAAAATTCCTATGTTCAAAAAAGAAAAAAATTTCAAGAAAAAAACAAAAGCGCCCGCTGCCCCTAAAAAAAGAAAATTTGATTTCACGAAAATGGTTGCATCCGGAAATGATTTCATTGTTTTTGATAACAGGCGCAGTGATCTTAAAAGCGGATCAGAAATAGCCATGAGTCTTTGCCCCAGGACTACAGGCATAGGTGCCGACGGGCTGATCTTTATCGAAAAATCAAAAAAAGCTGATTTTAAAATGCGTATATTTAACCCTGACGGGTCTGAGGCCCAGATGTGCGGCAATGGTATCCGTTGTGCTGTCCTTTATAAAGCAAAGAAAAATACCAGCATTGAAACGCTGGCAGGTTTTTTAAGCGCGGAAATACAGGAAGACGGGATAAAGGTTAAAATGACTGATCCCAAAGACCTGCAGCTGAATGTTGACCTGGATATTGACGGACGGTTCTATCAGGTTAATTATGTCAATACGGGAGTTCCGCACGCGGTATATTTTGTGGAAGATCTGGACTCAACAAACATCCGAATTCTGGGAAGATTGTTCCGCTATCACCGGCAGTTTGAACCTGAGGGGACAAATGTTGATTTTGAACAAATCCTTGATCAGGGTATGATTGGGATAAGGACATATGAACGGGGAGTAGAGGCGGAAACGCTTGCCTGCGGCACCGGTTCTGTTGCTTCTGCTTTAATTTACCATCATAAATTTGTTGGGGTCGCAGGGAACTACATGGTCAAAGTGCAGACAAAAGGTGATGAGATTCTGAGGGTATATTTTGATTATAAGGATGGAAATTTCGAAAATGTTTGGTTAAAAGGCAAAGCGCGGATTGTGTATAAGGGAGAATGTTATGTTTAAAGGTTCTATGGTTGCCATCGTAACGCCGTTTAATAACGGAAGGCTTGATGAAGAAAAATTAAAGGAATTAGTAGAATTCCACTTGAAGAATAAAACCAGCGCTATTGTTCCATGCGGAACTACCGGGGAATCAGCAACATTGTCATTAGCTGAACATGAGCGTGTAATCGAGCTTGTTGTGGAAACGGCAAAACACAGGATACCGGTCATTGCCGGCACAGGTTCAAACAATACAGCAGAAGCCATCAGGCTGACAAAACACGCAAAAGAAGCAGGTGCCGATGCCGCGCTGCTGATTACTCCTTATTACAACAAGCCGACACAAAAAGGTTTATACCTGCATTTTAAACTAATAGCGGAAAATGTTGATATCCCGATAATTCTTTATAATATTGCCGGGCGCACTGCCGTAAACATGCTGCCGGAAACTATTGCTCAATTGGCGCACGAATTTAAAAACATTGTCGGAGTAAAAGAAGCCTCGGGAAATCTGGAGCAGATGGCCTGCGTTAAGATGCTTGGGCCAAAGGATTTTCTGCTTATTTCCGGCGATGATACGCTTACTCTGCCGCTTTTATCTATCGGCGGCGTTGGGGTTATCTCTGTTGTTGCCAATATCATTCCGCAGGATGTGGCTAATATGGTAGAGGAATTCGAAAAAGGTAATCTTAAAAAAGCGCGGGAAATATACTATAAAATGCTGCCGCTTGTAAGAGCCATGTTTCTTGAAACCAACCCTATTTGCGTTAAGACAGCGATGGAGATTTTAGGCATGTGCGAACCTGGGTTGCGCCTGCCTTTGTGTCCTATGGACAAAGAGAATTTCAATAAACTTAAATTAGCCATGAAAGATTATGGGCTCTTAAGAAAGAAAAAAAAATGATTAATATAGCGGTTGTTGGCTGCTGCGGAAAAATGGGCAAGCGCGTTATCGCGCTTATTGCTAAGGATAAAGAGCTTAAGCTGACAGCAGCCTTGGAAAGAGAAGGGCATCCGCAACTCAATACTATAATTGAGGGCGTGAGTATCAGTGATGATCTCAGCAGTATTAAAAACTCTGATGTGGTAATTGATTTTACGCCAATGCCCTGCAAGAGAGAATTGCTTGATGCGGTTATGCGGTTTAAAAAATATCTGGTTATCGGTACTACCGGTTTAAATCCAGAGCAGGTCAAGGAAATAGAAATAGCAGCAGCTGATGCTGCTATTTTGTATTCACCGAATATGTCTATGGGCGTTAATCTGCTTTTTAATCTCATCAGGGAAGCCGCGGCAAAATTAAAAAATTATAATGTGCGGATAAAAGAAGCGCATCATATCTACAAGAAAGATTCTCCCAGCGGCACGGCGAAAAGAATAGCCGGGATTATTGAGTATGAGACCAAAAAGCAGGTTGCTGATATCGAGGCGATCAGGGAAGGAGAAATTATCGGTGATCATGAGGTAACCTTTGAGAGTAACCTGGATACTATTGTGCTCAGTCACTGCGCTAAAACGCGTGATATCTTTGCCCAAGGGGCACTTGATGCAGCAATTTGGCTTTTCGGTAAACCGGCAGGGCTTTATTGTATGCAGGATGTATTGGGGAAATAAAGTTACGAGTTATAAGTTATGAGTTACGAGTTAAAAAAACAGCGGATAGTGTTTATGAAAAATATATAGCAATATCGTAAGGGCGCGCCTTACGTGCGCCTGAGATAATATACTAATTAATTAAAAACGAAAGTTCTAGCAGGATACAACATTAAGAGTAGGAAGGATGATTAGAAGATGCAGATTGAGTGTGCTGAGACATTAAAAAAAATTCCACCATATCTCTTTGTAGAAATCGATAAGGCAAAACGCCAGGCAAGGGCAGAGGGTAAGGATTTAATAGATTTAGGTATAGGCGATCCGGATACCCCGACACCTTTGCATATAATAGAATCGCTTTATAAAGCGGCTTGTGATCCGGCTAACCATCGCTACGCGCTGGACGCGGGAATGCCTGCTTTAAAGAATGAAATCGCATTGTGGCATAAAAAAAGGTTTAAGGTAACTCTGGACGCGCAGACTGAGATACTTCCTTTGATCGGTTCCAAAGAGGGCATAGCGCATACACCTTTTGCTTTTTTAAATAAATTTGATGTCGCGCTTGTTCCTGATCCGGCTTATCCGGCTTATCGTAACGCTACGATTTTAGCCGGCGGTGAACCTTATTTTATGCCTTTGCTGGAAAACAATGATTTTCTGCCGGATCTTAAAAAAATTCCGGCATCGGTATTGAAGAAAACAAAGCTTATGTTTTTAAATTATCCGAATAATCCTACTTCCGCGGTTGCGCCTCGGAGGTTTTTACAGGAACTGGTTAAATTTTGCGTAAAGAACAAAATAATTCTTTGCTTTGATATGGCTTATTCGGAAATGGGCTTTGATAACTATCTCGCTCCGAGCATATTCCAGATAAGCGGGGCAAAGGAAATCGCGGTCGAGTTTCATTCGCTTTCAAAGACATATAATATGACCGGCTGGAGGCTGGGCTGGGCCTGCGGCAATAAGGATATTGTCAAGGCTATTGCTAAAATAAAGTCCAATATAGATTCCGGTATTTTTCAAGCAGTACAGATAGCAGGTATTACAGCACTTAAAACAAAAGAAGAATTTAAACAGAAGATGTGTAAAATGTATAAGGCTAGACGGGACTTACTGGTGGGCGGATTGGAAAAACTGGGCTGGCCCATAAATCCGCCGAAAGCAACTTTTTATCTATGGACAAAAATACCGTATAAGATGGATTCCATTGCTTTGTGCGACATGATTATGCAAAAAGCCGGTATTGTAGCTACTCCCGGAGTGGGGTTTGGGAAGTATGGAGAAGGTTATGTACGTTTTGCCTTAACCCAGGACAAAAAGAGAATAAAAGAAGCGGTAAAACGGCTTTCTTTTTTATGAGGCATATTTGGCATAAAGTCTATTTAGGTATTGGTTCCAATCTTGGCAACCGCGGAAGAAATGTCGAAAAAAGCCTTCGTCTTTTGGAAGCTGAAAAAGAAATCCGTGTTAAAAAACAATCTTCTTTATACAAGACAAAACCTGTTGGCGGCCCCAAACAGAGAGATTTTAAAAACGGCGTAGTTTTAATTGAAACTACCTTAGCAGTAAAACCTCTTTTGAAGGTCATTAAAAGTATTGAAAATAAATTAGGCAGAAAAAAAGGTGCCCCCAGATGGGGCCCCCGGGTAATTGATCTGGACATTCTGGTTTATGAACAGCTTGTTCTTAAGAGCAAGCTGTTGAGCGTACCGCATCCGCGGATGCATAAGCGTTTCTTTGTGCTGGCTCCTTTTGCCCAGATCGCTTCCAGGTTTAAGCATCCGCTTTTAAATAAAACGGTTGGGAAACTTCTATCTGAGCTTGAAAGCAAATGACGACGAATAATCTTAAAGATAAAAATGAAAATAATTCGTAGTATTGCCAGTATGCAAAACCGCGTTAAAGAAATGCGCAAAAAGGCCAAAAGAATCGGCTTTGTGCCAACCATGGGCTATCTCCACCCTGGACACATGAGTTTAGCTCACCAGTCTGTCAAAGAGTGCGATATTACAGTAATGAGTATTTATGTTAACCCCTTGCAGTTCGGATCAGGTGAAGATTATGAAAAGTATCCGCGCGATTTGAAAAAGGATATTACACTATCAAAAAAGGCAGGGGTTGATTATCTGTTTGTTCCCTCAGATTATGTTATGTACCCTGAAGGATTTTCAAGTAAGGTTAGCGTAACTAATGTTACGCAAACACTTTGCGGAGCATCAAGGCCAGGCCATTTTGAAGGTGTGGCCACTGTTGTTTTAAAGCTTTTTAACATTATAATGCCTGATGCGGCTTATTTCGGGCAGAAGGATGCTCAGCAGGCCATTATTATAAAGAAAATGGTCAAGGATCTGAATATGCCGATAGAAATAAAAGCGTTACCTATTGTGCGTGAAGAGAGTGGACTGGCTATGAGTTCGCGCAATGCTTATTTAAGCGAACCGCAGAAACTGCAGGCTCTGAGTCTATATCAGGCCTTATCAAAAGCAAGGCAGCTGATACGCCAGGGAGAGTGCAGTAAAGTGAAAATAATTTCTGCAATGAAAAGATTGATTCTTCGAGAGAAGTCTGTTAAAATAGATTACATTGCTATTGTTGATGCTGAGAAACTTTCGATTAAAAAAATTATCAAGGGAAAGGTATTGATAGCGCTCGCGGTATTTATCGGTAAGGTGCGTTTAATTGATAATATTAAATTAAAAGTAAAGAAATAGTAATAGCCGCAAGCCGCATGACACAGGTAAAAAGCAAGAACAAAATAAGTAAATAGGTAAAGGAAGGTAATTGAAATGCTGCGGATAATGTGCAAATCCAAAATACACCTGGCAACAGTAACTGACGCTAATCTCAAATATATGGGCAGCATAACAATAGACAAGAAACTATTGGAAGCCGCGGATATTTATCCTGATGAACGGGTGCAGGTGGTGAATCTTAATAACGGGGCAAGGGTCGAGACTTATGTTATGGAAGGTAAGGCCGGCAGCGGTGTGATATGCATGAATGGCCCGGCGGCACGATGGGCGCAAGTCGGAGATATTGTTATTATAATTTCTTACGGTTTGATGGATTCTAAACAGGCGAAAGCAAATAAGCAAAAAATCGTTTTTGTTGACAACAAGAACAGACAAATAAAGAGGAACTCAAATGATAAAAGAGCCGCATCTTCTCGACGATAAACCATACTTATCAACACTCAAAAAAAGAATTCTCGCGTTAAAGCAGGAAAAACAGGCAATAATTGTAGCGCATAATTATGAACGCCCGGAGGTGCAGCAAATAGCCGACATTCTCGGAGATTCGCTGGAACTAAGCCGCGCTGTGATGAAAGTAGATGCAAAAGTAGTGGTTTTCTGCGGAGTTCATTTTATGGCTGAAACCGCTTCTATTCTCAACCCTCAGAAAAAGATCCTTCTGCCTGTAAAAGAGGCAGGATGCCCGATGGCAGATATGATTGATCTCAAAGGCCTGCTGAAACTGAAAAAGGCTAATCCGGGGATTCCGGTGGTTTGCTACGTAAACTCATCTGCCCAGGTCAAAGCAGAAAGCGATGTTTGCTGTACATCCAGCAATGCACTGGAAATAGTAGCCTCTTTACCGCATAAAAAGGTTATATTCGTTCCGGACAGAAATCTGGGGTCTTATATTCAGTCAAAATTACCGGAAAAAAATATTTTGCTTTGGGAAGGGTTTTGCCCAACGCATATGCGTATTTCCGAACAGGAAATAATAACATGTAAAAAACAGTACCCCAAGGCAAGTTTTATGGCTCATCCTGAATGCCCCCAAAGGCTGCTTAAGTATGCGGATTATATAGGATCTACGAGCGGGATGCTGAAATACGCAAAGAATACTAAAGCTAAGGAGATCATTGTCGGCACAGAACTGGGGATGATTTACAGGCTGAAAAGGGAAAATCCCGGTAAGAAATTTTACAGCCCGAGCGAGCATTTTATATGTGCGGATATGAAATTGACAACACTCGGCTGGCTTTTGCATAGTTTGGAAAATATGGTTTATGAAGTCAGTGTAAGTGAAAAAATAAGAAAAAAAGCAATAAAATCCCTAAATAAAATGCTAATGTGCCTGCCTGTGGAAAAAAAGAAAACAAAAGAGGCGAAAAAAGTAAAAAGATGATTAAAATAGGTATTATCGGCTGCGGTGCTATAGGATCTTACCTTATTAGCTCCATTGACAAGAGATATAAAGGAAAAGTTAAGCTTGTCGGGGTCTGCGATATAGATAAAGGTAAAATATTAAAGCTAAACAGATTATTGAAAAAGAAGATAATTTATTGTTCACTGAAAACGCTGGTTAAGCGCAGTGATCTGGTCATTGAAGCGGCTAACGCAATAACGGCTGTTGAGGTTCTAAAAGAAGCAATGGTTTCTGGGACTGACGTAATGATAATGAGCGTCGGGGGGATACTGCTTAATCCGGGACTGCTGAAAAAAATAGAGAAAAAAAAGATGAAGCTTTATGTGCCAAGCGGTGCTATTGCCGCACTTGATGCTCTTAAGGCGGCAAAAGCAGGCAGGATTACCAGTGTCAGGATAACAACCCGAAAGCCTATTGCCGGCCTAATCGGTGCGCCTTACCTTAAAAGAAAGAATATTGACCTGAAAACTATTAAAACCGAGAGGGTAATTTTTCGGGGATCGGCATTAAAGGCAGTGGCTAATTTCCCTAAAAATATTAATGTTGCGGCAAGTTTGAGCCTTGCCGGTATAGGCCCTGAAAAAACCAGGGTGGAGATCGTCGCCAGCCCAAAAATAAAAAAAGATATACATACTATTGAAATTAATGTAGATTTTGGTACAATATTAAGTTGTACTGAAAACCTTCC
>JAKLQT010000030.1 GCA_022013205.1 Candidatus Omnitrophota bacterium
CTACTCACCAGTTCTACGTTTTATAAGTCAAAATAACCAAGTAATTGAAACCCAAGCAACCTGGCGGCAGGCAGATAGTTTTTTGGATCCTAAACCAGAGAAGGGTAAAACAATAGTACTACTTGTTAATAAGTCGGATCCCTATAGTTTTACTAAAAAGTCATTTTCTTCTCTTTGGGGATGGCCGGCAATGCTGACTTTTATTGGTTTGGGATGGTTATTAGGAGGCATTCATATGCTATTAAGAGCAATAAAATTAAAAGGACAGAACTCCTAAACCAAGCATTTATGTCTGCCCTTTTACCCAAAGTAAAATAGGGGTTATTTTCGTGTTATAAGAATCGAACTATCCCTGAGAAGTAATAGGGGACATACATAAAAGTATAAAAGTATAAAAGTATTGACGGATGGGTAAGATATTTCCTGAAAAATAGCAATAAGTTCCGGAAATTTGCTTTTAAGCAGGAAAATAACTTTTGTTTTTGGGCTTTTCCTACAGCTTCGTTAGATAGATAAAAATAAAAAATAACTTACTCTAAAAAAATATGATATAATTATGCGCGGAGGTAATAAATATGAATATAAAAATTATTTTAGAACATAGCGATGAAGGCGGATATACAGCAATCGTTCCTGCTTTGCCTGGATGCGTTAGTGAAGGAAATACTAGAGAAGAAGCATTGAAAAATATCCGGGAAGCAATTGAATTATATCTTGAACCAGTTGAGGATGATGCTGTTTTCTCATCTAACGCCGAACAAGTAGAAATCACAGTATGAAAGTACCCAGCGTAAATTACCAACAAGCCATAAACGCTTTGCATAGAGATGGATGGGTGGTAGTACGTCAAAAGGGCAGCCATATACGCTTACAAAAACACACCAATAATGAAACGCTTAAAATTATCATTCCTGCTCATCGTTCAATCAAGCGTTCAACACTATCTCATATTTTAAAACAAGCGCAAATTTCTGTAAAAAAATTTATTGATTTATTATAACTTTTATAGAAAAATAATATCCCAACCTGCAGGGGAAGTAAATAAAAGTATAAAAGTATTGACGGATGGGGCAAGATATTCCCTGAAAAATAGCAATAATTTCCGAAAATTTGCTTTTAAGCAGGAAAATAACTTTAATTTAAAGCTTTTTCTACAGACTCGTTGGGTATCAAGAAGAACTAGATAAATTTCGCAATATATTTTGAAAGAGATAGTTGGTGTAATATGAAATGGGATGTATTTATTTGCCATGCAAACGAGGATAAATTGATTTTTGTAGAGAAACTCGCTCATGAACTAAGAAACAAGGGCTTACGAGTGTGGTACGACAATTTTGCATTGAAACTTGGCGATTCTTTAAGGCGAACAATTGACGAGGGTGTATCAAAATCAAGGTATGGAATAGTGGTATTAAGCAAAGCATTCTTCGTTAAAAATTGGACACAATATGAACTTGATGGTTTAGTACATCGAGAGAATACCGGCGAAAAGGTTATTCTTCCTATCTGGCTTGATGTCACATCGGCAGAAGTCGCAAAATATTCACCGTCTTTGGCAAACAAGGTTGCTGTTCGCGCTGAAGCCGGTACAGAAGAAGTTCTTCAGAAAATACTTGAAGTAATCAAGCCAGATCTGGCGGAAGAATTTAGTGCTGCTTTCTCTAAAGTTTCGCGAACTGAAAGGCAAGATAGGCTAGTGGAGTATCAACCTTCTGAAAACTTCCCGCCTCGACACGAGGTATGGAAGTGGCCATGGAATACCACTCCAGACTCGCAAGTCTAACGAACGATGGATGACAAGTCGTTAGAGAAGATTGAACGAGTGCCATATGCGAAAAAAGGACAGCGTTTTTAAATGCTGTCCTTTTTTTAAAAAATCTGTTCTTAGGGGTTGTAAGAAGGCGCATGAAGATCAGGGAAAGCCTTCAGGTCTTCACGTTTACCCCATTGTGAAACCTTATCATTGAGCAAGAAGATCTGATAGGTTTGCTTCTGCTTTGCGTCATAGAATTCCCATAAGTCCATAACATTACCATTAGCATCAACTTTGGAAGCTTTAGCGGTAAAATTGCTTCCAAAAAGCGCCCTGACGTCATCTTTATGCATATTAATAGAAAGACGGTTAATCTTACCTGCCGTAGAAGCACAGCCGCTTAAAATCAGGGTAAATGCGGTTACTATTAACAATGAGGCCATTTTATTATTCATAAACTATTTTTCTCCTTTTAGGGTTTTGGGTTAATGGAGCTGGAATGCTTTCTTTAAATTTAATACGCAAATTCCATGCCAAAATAGGATTGGTTTCAGAAAAACGCCTGCATAACTACTTTAAACATAACCGGTTGTATCAGCATTAACAGCTGACAAAATAACAACTTCAGATTTTGGGTAAATCATAGAAAAACCTTTCCAAATAATGAAAAATCCTTCCCTATAATAGGGTATATATTACTATATTTTAAATTTTTGGCAAGTGTTTATTTGACAACTCAGGAGAGGAAGGTTAAACTATAACACATATTGGGACTATTGCAAAACAAAGTCCCGCGCGGCTTTGTTATTTTGCAATAAAGCCATATTATATAGGAAAGATTTTTATGTCAAAAAATTATAAAAATATACTAATATTCGGCCACAGTAATATCGGGGATGTCTGTTATGACCTTGCTGTGGTACATCCTTTGCGCCAGGCATATCCTGATGCGCGGATCAGCTTTGTAACCTCAAAAAAATCTTCTTGTTTAGGAAAAGTTGTTTCAGGCATTGACGAGCTTATAATCTTTGATAAGCACGGTGAAGATAAAGGACTTAGAGGGTATATGCGTTTTGTGAAAAATATTCGCTCTCGGAAATTTGATTTAGGCCTAATACTCAGAGATATGCAGATGTTTTATTTTTTTAATATCCCTGAGATAATAAAGCTTAAGAAAAGCGATGTTCGCGACAATACATACCATGTTGCTCAAAAGTATACGCGGCTTCTCTTGGAACTGGGAATCGAGAGAAAAGAGCCGAAGTATGAATTTAAATTTTCTGATAAGCAGACAAATTACATAAAACAGCTTTTTTTGACACATGAAGTGACTAAAGATGCCTTTAAAGTCGGCATTATGCCGCTGGCAGGATGGGCGCTTAAATGCTGGCCTGTTGAACACTGGAATGCTCTGATAGACAAATTAAGCGAGGAATTTAAGGCAAAGATATTCCTTCTCGGCAAGACAGGTTCAAGCGAGTGGGAAAAGCAGTTCAAACAAAAAATTTCTTCAAAAGCAGTAACACTTATTGATAATAGTACAATAGACGAATCTTCCGTACTTATACATAACATGGATTTATTCATCGGCCCGGATACAAGCTTCCTTCATCTGGCCAGCTGCATGAGAATACCCACAGTCGGTTTATACGGGGCTACAGACAGGGAGTTTATTTACCCTCTCTTTCACAAAGAGTATATCGTCAATTCCCGGGCAGATTTGGAATGTATGCCCTGCTATCCGGGGGCAAACGGCGGCAGCTGTAAAGCAAAGGGGCCTGGGCCTTGCATGGAGAAGATTACTCCAGAAGAGGTAATGGAAAAAATTAAACAGGTGTTAAAAAAATGATCAGAAAAATCCTTGTAGCCTTTGCCTGCGTGAGCTGTTTTTATATTTATATAAGGTATCTTGAAAAAAGCAGCTTGTATTATCCCCTCAGGCAATTGGAAGGCACTCCAACTGAAATAGGCTTGCCTTATGAAAATGTTTTTTTTAACGCTAGCGATAACACTAAACTTCATGGCTGGTTTGTGCCGGCTACAGATGCTAAGGCTACTGTTATATTTGTCCATGGTAACGGCGGCAATATCAGCCATCGCCTGGATAAGATAAGGGTTTTTAATGAACTTAATGTCAATCTGTTTATTTTTGATTACCGGGGGTATGGCAGGAGCAAGGGAGTGTCCGGCGAGCAGGGATTGTATCTGGATATTCAGGCGGCTTATGATTATATCAGGCGCAAAGACTCAACAGGGAAGGTTATAATTTACGGAGAATCTCTCGGAGGCTCGCTTGCTGTTGATTTGGCCTCTAAAGCAGATATTGACGGGCTTATACTTGAAGGAGCGTTTACCAGTGTAGCAGACATGGCAAAGATCGTTTATCCCTGGCTGCCCGCGGTATTACTTAAGACTAAGTTCGATACCATATCAAAAATTTCACATGTAAAAGCCCCCAAGCTTCATTTTCACGCTGAATTTGATGATGTCGTGCCCTTGAGCATGGGCAGCCGGTTATTTAAAGCAGCTAAAGAGCCGAAAAAGTTTGTTCTTCTGGAAGGGATGCATAATGACAGTTTTTTTGTCTCGGCGGTAAAGGTACGCAGTGAATTGAAAGAGTTTTTTTCCTCTTTGTGATATTATTTCCTATAGCAAATAATTCTATTCTTTTTTTATGATACTCAGGTATGGCCGCAGTTTTTCAAGTGTCTTTTCCCCGATCCCCTTGATGTTAAGCAGGCCGTTAATATCTTTATAAGGACGCCCGGCTATGATCATTTTAGATAAAACTTTCCCAATGCCTGGGATTATCCGCAGCTGGGAATCTGTCGCGCTGTTTATATCTACCAATTCTTCTTCAGGAAATTTTTTAAAAGAAGCCGCCTCATCATGCAAAACTGAAACGTCTTTGGACTGAAACGGTTCAGTGGAAAAATAAGCAAACACAGGCAGGTGGTCTGAATATCCGAGGCCTAAATGTTTTCCTTTGCCTCTTTTTGACATTTGCCAGCGGTATATTTCATCGCCTTTAAATAAATAATCAGGATTGAACCTGTCGAATGAATTATCCACATAAGAAATTCCTTTATTATCATAAAGCGCAAGGCCTAAGATCATTGAATCAGGGCTATCCTTCCGGCCAAAACAATTATAGGACCAACGCTTAGGAGCGTCTAATTCAAGCCATAAATTATATAGATATCCGGAATTATTTTTTTCCCTCAGAGTGTCTTCATTTACAAGCTGCTGATTCTTTACTGTTTTGAGAATATGGTTGATGCCTGTTATGCCTGATGTGTCGTTGAATTTTGAGGAGGAGAGGAAAGTTTTGTACTCGTTGTAGTTAGAATTAAAGTCACCGAGGATTATAAAATCGGTTGTGTTTTTTATTTTTTTTAACTCTTTTTTTAAAGCCTTTGCGTAAGCGATCCGCATGCTTTCAGGGCCCTGCTTGGATTTCCAGTGATTGATAAAAATGATCAGAGGGGTATTGTCGATTTCGACCGAACACATAAGAATATTCCGGATGGCCTCATCGCGTATTTTTATTTCTTTTTTGCTGAGGATAGGAAATTTAGAAAGCAAAGCGCACTTTACGGCTGTGGGTTTAGAATCCGCAATCGCAAGGTATGGATAATCGACATTAAATTCCTTTAATCTTTGCTGCAGCAAAATGAGAGCCTTTTCGGATTCTATTTCCTGCAGGGCCATTATATCGGCGCCTAAGTCTTTTATTACTTTCGCGATATTGCTCAGTTTGATGTTAAAGGTTTGTTCGTTCCACCCATAGGGATTGTTCGGGATATATTCTGAATATTCTGTTTTGTCCCGGACAAGGTCAAAGAGGTTTTCAACGTTATAACTTGCGATTTTAAAGGTTTTGGCCTGAGCGGGGAAGGAGAAAGCAAAAATAATACTCAAAGATAATAGTATCCTGATTGTTATCCTCAAGCTATACTCCTATCTATTTTCTTCAGGGCTTCTGTAAACATTGTATATCTTTTGATATGGCTTGTCGAGAGTAAAAGGTTTGAGTGATATAAATTACGGTTTTACTGCCTTTGCAGAGGCCTTGCAGGCCTTTGCGGCGGCGGGGGAAGTATCAGCTGTTGCTGCTGCATGTTCCTTATGTTCTGCATGGTCTGGATGTCTCTTTGTGTATTTTGAAAAAAATTGTAAGTTCGGATCACTTCCATCATTTTTCTTATCTGCTCGGCCTGGTTGGCCGCATCCTGCATGGATTTTTGGTTTTGCGTCTGAGTGAAATCAGTTATTTCCTCTTTGAGCGCGCCCAATTTAACCAGCTCAGCAAAGATAAATTCAGGTTCATTAATCGCCCAGCTATAAAGTTCACTGTCTACAAAAATCAGCACGCAGTATTCTTCCTTTCGCAATAAAGCAAGGGCTTTCTGGTGATAAGTCCATACTTCTACGGGATAATTATTTTCAGTTAAGCCAACCTTGACCTTTTCCGCGGGTTCTCCCCAGAGCTCAATCACTTGTGCCTCAGTCATTCCGTGTGTGAATTCAGATGATTTTTTCTTCAAGGTAGCGCAGCCGGGCAGAATAATAGAGAACATTAAAAACATCGAGATATAAAGATATACTTTCTTCATGATGTAAATTTAACATAAAAGCATGCTTTTGTCAAAGATGCATATGGAGTTTACCCATTTTTTCTCCACAGACAGTGCTTCTAATTCCTGAATAGAATTATAGAAGGGAAGGTAGATGTAGGAATAGCAAGTAGTTAGAGAAAGAGGTATAATCACTTAAAAGGTGAAAAAATTATTTAAATTTAAGAGGTAAATCGGGATAAACAGCCAGGTGAAATTGTATTTACTCATTCTCGACAGCCATCCACGGCTGTCTGCGAGGTAATCAGTCGATTTTTACACATCCTTGTAAATCGACTGATTAAAATCCGCAAATACAATTCCCCCTAACTGTTTGATATGCAAAGAAAAAGTGTTTTCTATCTCGGAGTTGGGGACAGTGAAAATCGATTGGCAGACATCTTAGAATTATGATATATTTATATAAGAGGATGGGTGGATACATCCTTGCATGACGTATAAAGACGTAAAGAGGGATGCGATGACCCAATTCGGGCAAAACCACCTACCCTCGCCTTTTAATTTCATTTATGAAATTATGGTGAGTGAAGTCGAACAATGCAGTCTACAGTCCATGGTCTATAGTCAGAAGAAGGACATAAGGACACAAGTCACAGGTTGCAAAGTTATAAGCATTTGACGGGTGTCCTTGAGAGTGGTGCGTATACAATAACATCTTCATCAAGTTATTAGCTGTTGTGCTAAACAGTGCCTCCACTACAAAATCCGCAAATACAATTCCCCCTATCTGTTTGATATGCAAAGGAAAAGTGTTTTCTATCTAGGAGTTGGGGTTCAATAATTCAGTAACTTACGGTCTCATGTAAAAAAAACAGCGTATATTTCAATTTGTGGAGAGAATATAAACGGATAAGGTGCAGTCAATATCAAGTATTTTTTATAAAAGTCTATCTACATTATACCTTAAAGGGTATAATAGTGCTTTAAATTTGACTTAAATCACAATAAATAACCCCTAAAGGGTATAGTATAAATATTTTTATCCCTAACGGGTATAAAAAGAATTAAAATAACTTGCAATTATACCCGTTAGGTGGTATATTTTTATTGCTATGACACAACGTCTAATCAATCTTCAGGTCAAAACTTTGCGAAAAAAACTGGGTTTAACTCAAATTGAATTCGCGAAAAGAACGGGTGTAGGACTGCGGTTTCTAAGAGAGCTCGAAGGAGGAAAAACTACTATTCGTTTAGATAAACTCAATCAGGTTTTGGACTTCTTGGGTGTTCATTTAGAATTAGTCCTACATAACAACACAAAAGATAGAACCCTTTAATTGGATGTAAGATAATGTTGGAATCTAGAAAAGCGCAGGTCTATTTCAAAGGTTATTTGGCTGGATATATTAGCGAAACAAAAGCTGGATATATTTTTGAATACAATAAGGAGTTTTTTAAAAAAAATATATGCATTTCTGTGTCATTGCCACCGAGGGAAGAACCGTATGAAGCGAACGAATTATTTTCTTTTTTTCGAGGTCTTTTACCTGAGGGGTGGTATTTAGATATTGTTTCTGCTACACAAAAAGTAGATAGGAATGATTTGTTTGGTTTGTTACTTTGTACAACTAACGTAGATACAATCGGAGCTGTGACTGTTCGGCGTATAGATAAGGTGGATAATGAACAAGAAACTTATTAAAACTATATTTAATACCTCTAAGTTGCCGCTAATAGAGTTTGGGTTGAGGGAAGTTTCTCAAAAAGCTCAAAAGGTGTCGGGGAAATTATCTATTTCAGGGGTTCAGCCAAAATTATCTATGAAGCTGGATAAAAAAAGAAACGTGCTAACTTCTGTTGCAAAAGGAGGAGAATATATATTAAAGCCGCAAACTGCAGCTTTTCTAAATCTCCCGGAGAATGAACAATGCTGTATGGATATTGCGCAACAGTTTAAAATTGACGTTCCTCCACATTGTCTATTACCATTGAAAGATGGTAGTTTGGCATATATTGTGAAAAGATTTGACAGAGAATCAGGAATAAAAATACATCAGGAAGAATTCGCGCAAATTTTAGAATTTAAAGACAAATACAAGGGATCCGTTGAGCAAATTGGCCGTAAATTAAAAGAAATATCATCTGCTCCTGGGTATGATGTGCAATTATTTTTTGAGAGAGTGGTTTTCAACTATATTATTGGAAATGGAGATGCTCATTTAAAAAATTACTCAATTGCGCACAAAGATCAGGGGACTTTCCGTTTAACGCCTGCCTATGATATTGTTTGTTCCCGGCTGGCGATCCCGGAAGAAAAGGAAGAGTCGGCGTTATCTATAAATGGCAGGAAGAATAACTTAAAAAGAGAAGATTTTGATAGGTTAGCTGAATATTTAAATATTCCAATAAAAATTAGATATGATAAATTTGAAAAAAATTTAAAATTGATGGAAGCAATAATTAATAATTCAGAAATCACAGAAGAAGCTCAAAAGAGATTTATTGCTATTATTAAAAACCGTTTCGCGCGCTTAAATTTAACTGAGAGCTGATTAGAGGCGTCTACTATTTGATGTGTAAGTGCCCAAACAGTACCCCCGCCACAAAGATTGGCGGGCAGGCATCCAATGCAGTAATATTGGTAAGCAAATGTAATCAAATGCGTTAGTCCCGAATCGAATTTATTCTGGTTTGGGGTAAATATCCGCACTATACTAATCCCTGCTTTTAGTCTGTAGTTGATGGCTAATAGTCGATGGTCCATAGTTTTTTTCGTCGTTTATCACATGAACTATCAGCTATGAGCTAATCCGCGTCTCTCGACTCTATGTAACCGGTGAGTTA
>JAKLQT010000263.1 GCA_022013205.1 Candidatus Omnitrophota bacterium
GAACTCCGCAAGGAAGTATCCTTAGCCCGATATTGGC
This sequence comes from Candidatus Omnitrophota bacterium, assembly GCA_022013205.1. GTDB lineage: Bacteria > Omnitrophota > Gorgyraeia > B26-G9 > B26-G9 > JAGLQQ01. Next base: position 38 of record JAKLQT010000263.1, read on the forward strand.
AAACATCTTCCTGCATTATGTACTGGATACATGGTTTAAAACAAAAGTTGAAAGACAGGTAAGAGGGTTTTGTAAAATCGTACGCTACGCGGATGATTTTGTTTGCATAGTACGCTATGCAGATGATGCGAGGCTTATAAAGCAAGAGCTGGAAAACCGATTCAAGGAATACGGACTGGAAATACATCAGAGGAAAAGTCGGAACATAAGTTTCGGACGATTTGAACGGGAAAATGCCAAAGCACAGAACCGCCGAGCCAATACGTTTGACTTTTTAGGCTTTACTCACTATTGCGACAAATCAAGAAACGACAACTTTAAAGTTGGACGTAAGACCAGTCGTAAGAAATACACTGCAAAATGCGGGGAAATGAATACGTGGCTTAAGAGTATAAGAAATCAGGTCAAAACCAAGGAATGGTGGAAAACTCTAATAGTAAAGTTGCGGGGGCATTTTCAGTATTATGGAGTTAGTGAGAATTATAAGGGTATTGCAAGGTTCTATAAATTTACCATAAGAATGGTGCGAAAATGGATGAACCGACGCAGCCAAAAGCGGAAAATGGCTTGGGACAGATTCACGAAATATCTGGAGCATTATCCGTTGCCAAAACCGAAAATAATGCATAGCTTTTACGTGTCACAGGTAAGGTGAGTTAGACTGAAGAGCCGGATGTGGGAAATCCACAAGTCCGGTTCTGTGAGGGGCATTGAAGCTCCCCTTACTAAAGTGGGAATTTAAGAAAGGGAGTCATAGTATGTCTACTCGACAAAATAAGAACTGCTTAAATTGTTCTAGGCAAAAAAACTGTAATAATTCTTTTGTATCGTGGATATTTTTTATAATAGGCCTTATCGCGACGGTCGCAATACGTATTGTTACGGTCATGATGAATATCCATCCTGTTTATGGGAAAGTTGCCTTGTATATAGGCGTTGTTGGTTTTTTGTTTTTCTTTATTTATAAATTTAATATTAGCAGGTCATTAGCAAATATTATACAAGAAGATAATCTTATCGGGAAAACAAGAGAAGAAAAACCCCTTTCAAGCAGTGAGTATCGTCTTATTGCTGATATCCTTTGTAACATTAGGTCGGAGAAAGAAAGGATAAATTATTTTTTTATATTCGCTGCGTCAACCATAGCGCTGCTTTTTGCTGTATATTTTGATTTTATAAAATGAGGCGGGTCAAAAATGAAACAATGGTATGAGGCATTATTTGAAAATTACGCTCATAAATACGACAAGGAGTGTTTTGTGCAGGGAACTGTGGGCGAATGCGATTTTATCGAACAGGAGGTGAATAGCGGTAAATCCTTAAAGATTATAGATATCGGCTGCGGTACCGGCAGACACGCGATCGAGCTGACAAAGAGGGGATATAACGTGACCGGCGTTGATCTGTCGGAATCCCAGCTTGAATATGCGAAAGAAAAAGCCAAAGACGCTGGGGTTGAGATTGATTTTCAGAAACATGATGCACGCGCCCTTCCTTTCGAGAGGGAGTTTGATTTGGCCATCATGCTTTGTGAGGGTGGGTTCTCTCTTATGGAAACGGATGAGATGAATTTTGATATCCTTAAGAACGCCGCAAAGGCGTTAAAGGCTAACGGTAAACTGATATTTACTACGCTAAATGGCTTATTCCCACTTTTCCATTCGGTTAAAGAATTTTATGAGTCGGCCGCGAAGGCGGGTGGTGCCCGCTGTAAAAATTGCTCATTTGATCTGATGACTTTCCGTGACCATAATACCGCTGTGATTGAGGATGATTTGGGTAATAAAAGAGAGTTTCAGTGCAACGAGCGTTATTATGTGCCCAGCGAGATAACATGGCTTTTAAAGACGCTGGGGTTCAGAAATATTGACATCTTTGGCGCGAAGCTCGGGGCATACTCAAGAAACGACAAACTGACCATCGACGATTTCGAAATGCTTGTTGTCGCGGAAAAATAATCATTCGATGTGTGCATGTTTTGAGAGGAGCTGGGAGTAAAAGGAATTTGCGGCAATTTTTAGGATAAAAAGCACGGGCGGAAGTTTTTTTAGAATAAAAGTGACAGAGAATGAGGGGATGGTAATCCTGTAGATTATAAAGGGAGATTAAAAAATGCGTGTTAAAGACAGAGGATTAAAATATATAGGAAAGCATTGCTGTCCAAATTAGTAAAAACTGAACTTTAGTTGTGATGTCTCTGGCGACGCTTTGCTCTTTTCATGAAACGGCGCGTTGAGCCAATCCCAGAGGTTTCTTCTTGAAAATAGATTTGTTGGTAATATTGAGCAAAGCGTATAAAGCGACCAAGCGAACTTAGATTTGAATTTTAAATAGCTTAAAAGCAGGTATGTTATTAAAGCAACCCATAATTGAGACAGCAGGGCGTTCTTAGATGTGCCTACAAAGCTTTTGACCTTAAGTTGTTGCTTGATGCATTTAAAGAATAGTTCTATCTGCCAGCGTTCTTTGTAAATTTGGGCGATAGTAGCGGCAGACCACACAAGATTATTGGTTAGAATTACGATTATCTTGCCGGTTTCCGGATCCTTAGAACGGATACGGCGTAATCTATCCGGAAATTTTTGTTTTGAATAAAATCCCTTAAGCTGAATAATTTGGTCGGAATAAATATTTTTGTGGCGGCTGGTATCATTACGTACGGCAACCTGATAATACGCGTTCTTTTTCATTCTGGTTACGAAATAGACGCCTTTATCGTCGAGCGTTTTATACCACTTGAGATCGGTATAGCCCCTGTCAAATATAGCCACATCGCCTCGTTCAAGCGGGATGGAAGGCGCTACTTGAGTTTCATGGACTTTACCCGTGGTGATAACCGCGAAGGCAGGCAAGTATCCCGAATGATTGAGTTTCATGTGGAGCTTCACTGCTCCTTTAGTAGTGCGGAATTTCGCCCAGTTATACAGCGATAAACACAAATCTATTACTGTGGCATCCAAGCTGTAAAGCGGGTTCTTGAAGCGGAATTTGTGTTTTGGCGCTATGGCTTCACATTTGGACAGCATCCAGAAGAAAGTTTTTTTAAAGAGCTCATGGGAGCGGTGTTTGTTGGCATAGGCAAGCGTTGAGCGGTGAATTGGTTTGATACCGGCATGATAAAGATTTGCTCCTTGAGTAGCAAGCCCTGCTTCTATGCCGCGCAAGCTATCTTGGCCGGAGAGCTGACCAAAGAGCATGGCAACAAAGTGGTTCCAAGAGCTAAAACCTCTTGCATGATATTCAGTTTTAGTCTCAAAAACGGCTTTTTGAAATTCGTATCTCGAAAACATTTTTAGCATTTGACTTAAAATTGTATTATAATGGTGCATAGCCTAGCCCTCCTTATTCTCCGACGAGAGTCGGTGTTGGTGACGGTTGGTGACTATCACCATCATAAGGATTCGGTTAGGCTTTTTCAATCATAATTTGGACACGAGTGATATAAAATAGGAAATTTATTGCAACCTGGTTCAGGATTGTTAGCTGCTTTTGTTTGTTCCCTTTTTCCGGCTATATACAGATCTTCGCGGCATTTTAATCTGGAATTAGCAGTAACGGCGGCTGTAGTTTTAAGCGTGTATCTTTTCTTTAGAACTGAAATGTTCAAAAATAAAAAGTATTCTATCCTGATGGGAATTTCTTTGGGGATAGGCATGCTGATGAAGTATACTTTACTGTTTTTTCTTATGCCGATTTTAACAGTGGCGTTTATTAATATTATTTTAAAAAAAGAAGGCCAGGAAGAAAAAAAGGATCAAATAAGTAATTTTACTCTGTGCGTATTGATCGGCATTATAATTTCAGCTATTTTTTACGCAAACCCCTTGGTAATAGGGCGTTTTATTGTGCGTTCTCTAGAATTGCCACCTTTTAGCGAGGACAAAACAATAATTGGACGGTTTGTATATTATGTAAGCGGATTTGTAAGTTCAGGGATTGGGTCAATATTTAGTATTGGTATCTTCTTTTGTTCCCTTTTATTTGTTAACAATAGAATAGCATATAAACAGTATATATATCTATGGATTTTTATGCCGATTTTTTTACTGGCTATTTCTCCGAGGTATTATCAGTTTGAATATATAATTCCGCTTATTCCTGCGGCGTCTTTATTGGCGGCGGTAGGGGTGTATAGGATAAAAAAGAAAATTTATCGCATTATAGCAGCCTTTTTAATCTTATCTTTAGGTTTATTTCAGGCTATTTTAGCTCAGGGGCCCGCTGCAAAGTCGATCTTTTTTAGTTTAGATGATCCTCCTTTGTATATGTATAACGCCTTTAGGGTTATGGGCTCGAAAAAGTTTAAAATTGCTTTTATAAGTGGCCCGGAAACTTTGAAATGTTTTTATGGCCTTGAACAGTTTATTGCTGTTTGCTCTAAAAACCTGTCTAGGGTGGAAAATTTTTCATTTTCTTGTTTTGACCCTGATCTTGCCGCAAAATATGATTTTATAGTGACAGCTTCGCAGGATCCCCAAACAAAGGATAAATTATTTCTGCGAAAAGCAATCAATAATAACGGATTATCTGATTTCAAAGAGATTGACTTTTATGCTTTTTTCGAAACTATGTGGAAACCGGTAGCAGTTTGTTTTTTTAAGAAAAGAGAAATTTATATAAAAGACGAAAATTGCAAGATGAAGAAGCTTTTTCATGTAAAAGCGAAGGAATATTTTTATTTTGAAAGATTTATCAAAATGTCTAGAAAATACACCCTTGAAGGAGAATATGAAAAAAGCTATGCTTGTTTACAAAAGACAGTTAGGATAGAGAATTTATGTACTGCGAGGGCAATTGAGATAGTTAATGAATTGAATGTTCTTTCCAGGAGGTTTCGATCATTAGCTATGTTTGAAAAAAGCTTAATTTATTCAGAAGAGGCGATATCCTTGATTCTTGATAAGAATAGATTTTGTAAAAGCAATGGGTTTTTATGGGATTTTTTTTGCGCGTTTAAAAAAAATAAAAAAGAATGTTTAAAGGAGTTAGATGAATTATTTATTGATTGGAAGGATACTCAAAAAGCAATAGATTTTTATAAGCAGCTTGACGCGCGTTATCCTAATGATAAAGATATTAACTTGCGCTTGGCGCAACAATATAAACTGTTGCGGAATTATAGCAGTTCAAAAGAATATTTTCAAAAAGTATTGGAGCTTGCCCCTGGCTGTTGGCAAGCGCAAGAGGGGGTATCTAATGCTGATTTGTTCTTAGCGGAGCCATAACTTAGCTATCTGACACAAAAGTGTTGACAACGCTTTTGTGTCAAATGGAGGTGAAAGTGTTATTTGCGAGAAGATAATTTTCTATTTGTTTTGCGGAGGTAAGTTTTTTATCCATTATTTGCCAGCAATCAGTGTCCTCCATGCAAAGATAAACAGGAGTTTTTGTGTCATGGGAGCGGATCCATTTGAGCATATTCGTGTATACTTCTTTTCTTAAGAATTTAGGATAACGCAGTTTTTTATCTGACCCTAGTAAAAGTTCTCCGTAAAAAATATTTTTACCTTCAAAGCGTAATTCTGAGGCACTTTTTAGCTTTCTGGTGCCTCTGAGTGTCCCGATGCTGATCCATTTAAATCCGGGTTCAAGACATTTATAAAGCTGCTTGATTACCTGCTTGTATGATTTTTCCCAGTCTTTTGAATAAATGACAGGGTCAAAGTGGAAGGCAAGTGAATATCCGTTTTTGCGTACCTGCTTTGCCGCCTGAAGGCGTTCAATTAAACCGGCAGTACCAAATTCCTGAGAGTCTATAAGTTCCTGCGGGTTAAGCGACCAGGAGATAATAATGTTAGGGGCTCCTTTTAAAGACAAAAGATTGGAGATGTTCGCGCTTTTTGTCTTAAGCTCAAAAAATACCGGTTTGTCTCGGAAAAAATCAACCAACTGTTTGGAATACCCGGTGATATCATCAAGAGCTAAAGAATCACAAAATTCTCCTGTGCCGATACGGATGGGACGGTTTATCTTTTTAAAAAAAGAATCGAATTTTTCGAAAAAATCATCCAGATTAGCCGGCAGTACAATGCCGGGAAAGTTTGAATATTGCTGTAAAAAGCAGTAAGAACAGTCATAAGGGCATCCGAATCCAAGGTTGAATATCCAGTAATTGCATCCCAGGTGATCCTTAGTGCAGGGGCACCTTTTTATGAAATCCCAGTTTTCTTGCGCAATAAAAACCAGAGGCCTTTTTAAATCTTCCAGTTTAAATCTATGTTTCTGCGCGTATTCCCACAGATGATTTAGTTCCTCTTGGGGAGTATCGGGAAATTGGGCATTGAAGCGCTTGAGGAGATAGCTGTTTTTCGCGCTCATTTCAATGAATATTTTCTCCGGGACAAAGTCTTTTTTAAGAAAATCCGGCAGCCTTAAAGGTGGTTTTAGTTCATTTAGGTATACATCTCTGGAGTTAATTTTTCCGCGGCTGCTTGTCAGGGGAAATCGAAGGGTAATAAGTTTCCGCTTTATTGCCTGAAATTTATCCTTGCCCTTAGAATTGCCGATGTTATCGTTTTTTTCTAATTGCCGAATAATATTTTCATCTGATATCTCATCCCGCTGTATGATTTCATGAAATAAACGGGCAATATCTTTTAACTGGTTATTGTTTAGAATAAAGTTAAATTTTTCCTCAAGTAAATATTTTAGATTATTGCGCATGATGTGTTATTATAATATAATCATTACGCTATTCAAGTTTTTTCTTTTTGACTTGAAGCGTTGACTTGAAGCATTGGGAGTGGGATAATTTGATGAGGGTAGTGTCAAAAGTTTTATAAGTGCGCCGAGAAAGCGTAAGGATTCTTGTTGGTGACCTGTCTGCGTGCAGCGCACAGGCAGAAGAAAGTCCAACTTAGGTTAAGGTTAATATAAATGAAGGGTAAAAATAAATAATCACACAAAGACACCAAGACACAAAGAAAGAGGGAAAATGTATTGTTAAAGAGCGCAATTGCTATGCGTAAAGAACTTGACCCTGGCCTTCTTGAAACCGTCGATGAAGTTATATCGGCTTATGAATTAAAAATAAAAAACTCTGTGTTCTTTGCGGCTTTGTGTGAGCATAAAAAAATACCACGATGCGTTACGGCCCGATTTAATTTATGGCTAAAATCAAGCTTGATCTGCATGATATCTATAATAAAGGTAAATCAATAGACCTTGAACTTAACCGGGTAATTAACGAAGCTGTTGATAAGGGTATCCGGCTGGTTGAAATAATCCCGGGAAAGGGCAGCGGAGCGCTTAAAAAGAAAGTGTTGCGTTTCCTGGAACAAAAGGATATACGGAAACTTTATCACAGGGTTGAGAAGGATTCTAAAAATTGGGGCCGCCTTTTTGTGCATTTCAAAAAAATAAACTGATTGTAATCTATTAATAATTCAATCAGTACAATACCGCTTTTAAATCTATGTGCATGATTTCCAGTCTAAAAGTAAAATAGGGTTTGTGCTGCGGTAGAATATTATTGAGCATATTGTTTTAAAAGAGTTTCATAATGCTCAACTTCTTTAAGTTTTTTTCTTTTTTTTGCGCCGTTTATATAAATAGCGCATTTACGCTTAAGTTCTTGTATTGTTTGCTGCCTTTGCTGTTTATTAAGTATTTCTAACTTTAATAATTTTTCAATCGCACGGATCCTGAGCGTGTCCATTGCCGGGAATTTTTTGGAAAGCTGGTCAGGATGGCCGCCTTGCTTTATAGTCAGTGCTTCGGGAATAAGTTTTACCGGGTACAGCGCGGAAACCCGAAGCCAAAACTCATAATCTTCACAGGCCTGAAAATTCTCGTCAAAATTTCCTATTTGATCAAAGAGATTTATTTTTACCACTGTTGTGGACATTCCGATACAGCACAGTCTTAAGGAATTTATAAACACATCTCCTTGGGGCTTTTTATGAATTTTTTTCTGGTTGAGAACTTTGCCGTATCTGTACCATAATTCCTCGGTATGAAAGATCATGTATTTAGGAAAATCCAGTATGTATTTGTAGGCGATCTCAAGTTTCGTATCCTTAAACCTGTCGTCTGAATCTAAAAAACAGATAAATTGGCCGCAAGATTGCTGAATGCCAATATTACGCGCCGCGGATACCCCTCTATGGTTTTTTTTGATATATTTGAGGCGCTTATCTTTTATATCTTTTATCAATTGCTCTGTTTGATCTGTAGAACCATCGTCGATAACAATAAGTTCAAAATTACGGAAGGTTTGTTCTAATACAGATTCAATGGCTGTATTTAAAAATTTACATCGGTTATATGTGGGTATAATAATGCTGAAAAAAGGTTTAGTCATAAGAATGTTTTGAATAAAGCATGTAACTTTATTGTTATTAACTAGATGTATAAATTATAATATAAAGTTCATTTTTTGTAAATAAGGATATAATTTTAAACGATAATTTGATATAATAAATTTCTAAATATTTTTGGTAAATTTAACTCTAAATATTTTTGGTAAATTTAACTTTTAAAGATGGTTTTATGAAAAAAACAGAGAAAAAAATCGTTCAGTGGATAAAAGAGAAAATTAAAAGCACAGGAGCTAAAGGCCTGATTTTCGGTTTAAGCGGGGGAATTGATTCGGCTGTTGTTGCTGCTTTGTGTGAAAAAGCGGCAGGGAAAAACCATATTGCCTTGATGCTGCCCTGTCAAAGTTCTAAGTTGTCAATAACTGACGCGATGGCGCTTGTCAGAAAGTTGGGGCTTAGAGCGAAAAAAATTGATCTAACACCTATTTATGATTGCGCGCTTAAGACGCTGGGTAAAGCTAATGAGCTGGCAAAGGCTAATCTTAAGGCACGCTTAAGAATGATAACACTGTATTATCATGCCAATAACTTTAATTATCTGGTGGTGGGTACGGGTAATCTCTCTGAATTTGTAATGGGTTACTTTACAAAATACGGCGATGGAGGGGTGGATATACTGCCTATTGCTGATCTGCTGAAGTCTCAGGTTAGAGATTTGGCTAAATCCCTGGGGATTCCTAATGCAATCATTGAAAAAGCTCCAACAGCTGACCTGTGGGCAGGCCAGACGGATGAACAGGAAATGGGGCTTACTTATGAACAGCTGGATAAAACTATCTCCTTTCTTAAAAAAGGGGGGAAATGCTCTGTGCCTAAGGGGATAATAAATAAAGTTAAAAAAATGATAAAAAATTCTGAGCATAAACGTATAATGCCGCAGATATGTAAAATCAACATTTAGCGGAAATAGTGGATTAGCTCATAAGGAAAAGCTAAAAGCGCAGAAAAAAATGTTGTTTTTTTATCCCGCATGCTTTGAAAACCTCGGCTTTTCTCGCTTTAAATGCAGCGGGACAGGCAAGCCGAGGATGAAAGTAAATCTGCGGGATTCCGCTCAGAAACCCCGGGCTTTAGCCCGGGTGAGCTTCATTTAACTGCTGGTTACTAATTAATAAACTATTTTAGTAAAGGAATTTAATATGAATATTTTGATTACCGGAGGAGCCGGATTTTTGGGGTCACATTTATGCAGACGGTTTTTAAAAGACGGTCATTCAGTTGTTTGCCTGGATAATTTTATAACAGGCTCAAGAGAGAATATCGCGGGGATATTGGATAAGCCCAGGTTTAGCCTTATAGAGCATGATATATCCCAGCCGATTTGCTTTGCGGAAAAATTAGATTGGGTTTTGCATTTTGCTTCTATCGCCTCGCCGGTACATTACATGAAATATCCTATTAAAACCTTGAAATCAGGCCTTAACGGAACGCACAATTGTCTGGGGATAGCGAAGGCTCACAAGGCGAAATTTTTTCTTGCCTCTACATCAGAAATATACGGGGATCCGCTGGTTCATCCTCAGCAGGAAACATACTGGGGAAACGTTAATTCGATAGGCCTCAGGAGCTGTTATGATGAGAGTAAGCGGGCAGCAGAGGCCTTGACATATGCTTATATGCGTAGCCATAACCTGGATGTAAGGGTTATCAGAATTTTTAATACTTATGGCCCAAATATGCAGTTTAATGACGGCAGGGTTGTCTCTAGTTTTATTGTTCAGGCGCTTCGCGGTAATGACTTAACTATTTTTGGCGATGGAACTCACACCAGATCTTTCTGCTATGTTGATGATTTGGTTGAAGGGGCACTAAATCTGATGTCAAAGGACTATCAGCAGCCGGTAAATCTCGGTAATCCTGCTGAATATAAAGTCCTGGATCTGGCAAGTATTATAATCGAATTAACAAAATCTAAATCTAAGATTAAATTTGAGCTATTGCCTCAGGATGATCCGAAAAGAAGACAGCCTGACATAACTGTGGCGAAAAAAGTATTAGGATGGCAGCCTAAGGTGAGTTTGCGGGAGGGGTTGGAGAAATCCGTAAAGTGGTTTGCTGAGAGATTAAAAATAGAAAATGAATGCGCCAAGTAAAACTGATTTATTTATTGCATGTTTTCTTAATTAAAGAAAAGGGATAACGTGAATATTGCTATTATTGGAACAGGTTATGTGGGATTGGTTTCAGGAACGTGTTTTGCTGAACTTGGTAATGATGTTATTTGCGTAGATAATAATAAGGAAAAAATCGCGTCTTTAAATAAGGGAGTGGTACCTATCTATGAGCCGGGACTTGAAGAGCTTATCAGGAAAAACCGGAGGAAAAACAGATTGAGGTTTACGAGCTGTATAAAAGAAGCGGTGGAAAAAACAAAAATAATATTTATAGCCGTGGGAACACCACCTAAGCTTGATGGCGGCGCTGATTTAAGATATATAGAACAAGTCTCACGAGATGTGGCTCGTTATATGAATAATTATAAGGTTGTTGTCGAAAAAAGCACAGTGCCTGTTGAAACAAATAAATGGGTTAAATATATAATGCGGCTTAATAATCATAAAATTGATTTTGATGTGGCCTCTAACCCGGAATTTTTAAAAGAAGGATCCGCGATAAGTGATTTTATGAATCCGGACAGAGTAGTGCTGGGCGTAGAGAGCGAAAGAGCTAAAAAGCTGCTTTTGAAACTGTACAAACCGCTTAAAGCGCCGATAGTCGTTACCAATATCCAAAGCGCGGAAATTATTAAACATGCCTCAAATTCATTCCTGGCCACAAAAATATCTTTTATTAATTCCGTAGCCAATATATGTGAAAAAGTTGGCGCGGATATTGAAAAAGTAGCAGAAGGCATGGGCCTCGATAAAAGAATCGGGAGTAGTTTTCTTAACGCGGGTGTGGGATACGGAGGCAGTTGTTTTCCGAAAGATGTGCAGGCGTTTGTTAGAATTGCCGAAAGGTTGGGCTGCCGGATTGATATTTTAAAAGAGGTTGAAAAGATAAACAAGCAGCAGCGAAAACTAATTTTTAGTAAAATTGAGAAGGCTTTATGGATTATAAACGGGAAAAATATAGGCGTACTGGGTATTGCCTTTAAACCAAATACCGATGACATAAGAAGTGCTCCGGCGATTGATATTATAAAGATGCTTCAGGGAGAAGGAGCGAAGATAAGAGCGTATGATCCTAAGGCAATGGAACACGCGAAAAAAATATTGCCGAATGTAGATTTTTGCAAAAACAGCTATGATGCTGCCCGGGGAGCTGACGCGCTGGTTATAATGACCGAATGGGATAGTTTTAAAAAAATTGACTTTGCTAAGATGAAAAAGATTATGAGGCACCCTATTATTATTGACGCTAGAAACATGCTTGATCCAAAAAAGATGAAGAAAATGGGATTTAATTATACGAGTGTTGGCCGTCCTGGGCATGAAATACTTTAAAAGTTGCATGGGAAAAGGTTTTACTTTTAACTTTTAACTTTTGGCTTAGATATGATCGCGATTATTGATTATAAAATGGGAAATGTCCGCAGTGTGGCCAAGGCCTTTGAATCCATCGGAGCAAAGGTTACCCTTACAGCAAATAAGAATAAGCTCCGAACGGCAAAGGCATTAGTGCTGCCGGGTGTGGGGGCATATTCTGCCGGCATGAAAAATCTGCGTAAATTAAAGCTTATCCCTGAGATTCAAAAAGCAGTTAATGAGGGTAAACCATTACTGGGGATATGCCTTGGGTTGCAGCTTTTGTTTACTATGAGTGAAGAGCACGGCAGGCATATGGGGTTGAATCTTATCCCCGGTGAGGTAGTAAGGTTTAAGTCTAATCTAAAGATACCTCATATGGGGTGGAATACGATTACACAAGTAAAAAGGAAAAAGTTAGAAGAAAAAGGTAAAAGACAAAAAATTTCAGGCACAGAACTATTAAAAGGCATACCGGATGGGAGTTATTTTTATTTTGTGCATTCCTACTATGTAAAGCCGGTAAAAAGACAATATATTTTAGCCCAGTGCCATTACGGCCGGAACTTTACCTGTGTTGCCGGCAAGGGCAATATTTACGGGATTCAATTCCATCCGGAAAAAAGCTCTGATTTAGGCTTGAAAATAGTGCGGAACTTTTGTAGAATTTGTGGAGAAGTTGTATGATAGAGACCAGAGCAGATATTTTCAGATGAGCTAATTGGTAATAGCGCTAATCAGCGTATATCGAGCGAAGCGCCTGCCCGCCCTGCGGTTTGGCGGGGGCGCTTGATTTAACTAAAAAGTGTAAAATAAGCATTAACCGCGGATTGAAACAGGCATGTGTATTTTTATGGAGATGAATGACGCGTGAATTCACAAAAGAGAAAATTAGACGCAATCATAAGAGATCTAAAAAAAGACAATCAAGTATTGGCTGTATTTTTGTTTGGCAGTACTGCCCGGGAAGAAAATCATAATAAATCCGATATAGATGTCTGTTTAGTTTTAAAAGCTGGCCGGTATACCACTAAGGAGCTTTCACGAAAAAAATTAGAATATCTTAAGTTGTATGATTTCGACATTCAGGTTTTTCAGCAATTGCCTATATACATAAAGAAAAGGATTATAAAAGAAGGCAAAATCTTATTCTGCCGTGAGGAAGCCGCTTTATATGAGATTGCATTCTCTGTAATTCGTGAGTTCGCGGATTTTGAGTGTATTTATCGTGATTATCTAAAGGAGGTAGCCAATGCTGGATAAAGAACGTGTTCTATCCAAAATTGATGAATTGGATAGATATCTGTTTGAATTAAAAGAGGTAGTTCCCGTGAGCTTCGCGGAGTATCAAAAGATTGAGAAGAAGCGTAGTTGTGAAAGGCTGCTGCAGTTATGTATAGAATCGGTTATTGATATATGTAAATTGTTTGTTTCAGGATTGGCATTAGGTTTACCTTCAGAAGAAAACGATTTGTTTAATAAAATGCGAAAAAAAGAAATTCTTTCCCAAGAGATGGTTATTGTTTTAAAAGAAATGAGAGGATTTAGAAATATTTTGATACATGAGTACACGGCTATAGATGATGAACTTGTTTATGATGCCGCGAAAGAGAAATTGACAGATTTCAACAAATTCAAAACGGAGATTTTAAATATTTTGAAGAAGGTTGAAAAATGAATTTTTCTTTTGATTTAGCATGTTAATTAGCGTTTATCGAGCGAAGCGCCTGACCGCCCTGCGGTTTGGCGGGGGCGGTTGATTCAACTAAAAAGTGTAAAGCACGTATTAACCGCGGATGAACGCGGAGAATAAAGTAAAATGATGAAAGTGTAAGGCGGCGATGGAAAAGGAAATTAAAGAAAATGAATACATCACGCGGTTAAAAAAAGCAGTGGTGTCCTACTTTAAAGAAGACAATGTGAAAATAATACTTTTTGGCTCGAGAGCGAGAGGACAAGAGTATAGAAGCTCAGATGTGGATATTGGGATTATCCCTTTTGGTGATACTGAAATTGAAAACGTAAAAATTACTTATTTAAAAGAGGAAATAGAAAATTTAAATATTCCCTATAAGGCGGAAATAGTGAATTTTTCAGAAGTATCCGCGGATTTCAAAAAAGAAGCTTTGAAAGAGGTGATTATATGGAAAGATTGGAATTAAGATATAGAGACGCTCTAAAGTCAGTATCTACACTTGAGCTTATTTTGAAAGAGACGTTTTCGGTGATTGTAAGAGATGCTGCTATCCAGCGTTTTGAATATACCTTTGAAGCGGTTTGGAAGTTTCTAAAAGCATACCTTAAAGAAAAAGAAGGGATTATTTCTAATTCTCCGAAATCTTGTTTTAAAGAGATTTTTGGTTTGGGGTTTTTATCAGAAAAAGACACAGTTGCCTGCCTGGAAATGACAGACAGAAGAAACCAGACTGTGCATACATATAAAGAAGAAATAGCCCGAATCATTTACGATCAAATAGAAAACTATTACTTGTTAATGAGCAATTTGGTAAGTAAATTTAACGGGAAGGTATGAGTTTGTAAAATTGCCGGTTATATAGTTCGCTGGTTAGCTGGTTAAAAAAAGACTAAAAACCAAAGAACCTGATTACACGTATTGGATCCACAGATTACGCGGATTACACGGATTGAAAAAGAATGAAGGACGGTACACAGATTACAGTAGTCACGCGCAGGCAGGCATATCTTGCAAGGATTAATTAAATGAAATTGTTTTTAAAATCTGTAAAAATCTACAAATTGAAACATATCTTTGCTGATGGTTATGATATAACTGATATACGGCGGCCATTATTTCTTGCGGGGTTAATTAATGAGTAAGGCCAGGAAAACGGTTAAGGGAGTGAAGGAATAAAACTCCGTGATCTTTGTGCCTCTGTGTGAGAAAAAACTTATTCCTATAATTCATATATTTTCAAGTGAGACTAATTAATATTAGCATTAATTGGCGTGTATCGAGCAAATGATTTATATGAGCGCCTGCCCGCCCTGCGGTTTGGCGGGGGAGGTTGATAAAAGAAGAAAAAATCAGGAAAATTAAAATAAGCATAGAATTCAGTTTTCAATTTTTAATTTGATCCGGGGGTACTGTGTTAGCAAAAAGAATCATCCCATGTTTAGATGTGAAAGACGGACGGGTGGTAAAGGGTATTAATTTTTTGAACCTGAGAGATGCAGGAGATCCTGTTGAGCAGGCAGCCATGTACAGCCGTGAAGGAGCGGACGAAGTTATCTTTCTCGATATTACGGCAAGCTCTGAACACAGAAAGACCATGCTTGATGTGGTCAGGCGTACGGCAGAGGAGGTCTTTATCCCCTTTACTGTAGGCGGAGGAATCCGTACCCTGGCTGACATAGAACTTATTCTGCGAAAAGGGGCGGATAAGGTATCACTTAATACCGCAGCGGTAAAAAATCCACAGCTGGTTAAAAGAGGTGCCGGAAAATTCGGCAATCAATGCATTGTGGTAGCTGTTGACGCGAAACGCCGGGCCACAGTCTATAGTCCAGAGTCCATAGAGCGGATAGGTCTCAAAAATCGTCCTTCGTCCTTCGTCCTTCGTCCTTCGTCGAAGCTTTCCTGGGAGGTTTATATATACGGGGGTAGAAAAGCTACGGGCATTGATGTTATTGACTGGGTGAAAAAAGTTGAGAAGCTGGGGGCAGGAGAAATACTGCTGACAAGCATGGACAAAGACGGAACCCAATCCGGTTATGATATTGAGCTTACCAAAGCGGTAACAGAAGCAGTAAACATACCTGTTATCGCCTCCGGAGGGGCAGGTACTTTGGAGCATCTTTATGAGGCGCTAAAAGACGGGTGTGCTGACGCGGTATTGGCAGCTTCTATTTTCCATTACGGTACTTATCAAGTTCAAGAGGCAAAAAAGTACCTGGCGCGCAAAGGCATGGCAATGCGTTTATAGATTAAATCGTTACACGATTTAATCATGCTTAAGGGATAGCCCCGTGAAATTTCCAACCTGAAATTCCTTTGGAATTTCAGGTGCTTAGTCCAGGGAATGCTTCGTATTCCACAGGGAAAGATATCCGGCTAAAATGCTGGAAATATTCATTTTGTTTATGTTTTCGGTGGAGGGGAAGGTTAATGTTTCTTTTTAAAAAAATAGCTGCTTTGTTTTTGTTCCCTCTGCCATTGACTCTTTTGTGTCTTATTACGGGTATATTCCTGCTATGGTTTTCAAAAAAGCAGAAAACAGGCAAGATCATTATAACACTTGGGATAATATTGCTTGCAATCAGCAGTTTTAAAATTACATCAGACGCGATGCTGCGGCTTATCGAATATAAGTATGCTGCTTTTTCCGGTAAAACTGAATACAATAGAACGCAAAGAAAACCGGCTTTTGTTGTTGTCTTAGGCGGAGGGCATATTTCAAGTAATGAACTGCCGCTGTTAAGTCAAATAGGAAGTGCTTCCTTAGCGCGTTTAGTTGAAGGGATACGCATACAGCGCAAAATTAAAGGCAGTAAACTGTTACTTTCAGGAGGAAAGGTTTTTGATCCGGTTTCTAACGCGGAGATTATGTCTGAAGTTGCTAAGGCCATCGGGGTTAATGAAAAGGATATTATCATGGAAGCTGATTCCAGAGACACAAAGGATCAGGCAAGGATCATAAAGTCCATAGTTGGGGATAAAAAATTTGTTTTAGTTACTTCAGCTTCTCATATGCCAAGGTCAATGGCCTTGTTTAAAAAAATGGGAATGGATCCGATCCCGGCGGCAACCGGGCATCTGGTTGTTAAATCAAACGCGTTAAGTCCATCCGCGTTTTTTCCCTCATCAGGCAATATTGAAAAAACTGAGAGCGCGGTTCATGAGAGGCTTGGATTAATATGGGCAAAATTAAAAGGACAGATATAGACTGTGATTTCTTTGTTGAATCGAAAAGAGAAAAAATTAAGAAAAATTTTAAAGCAAATGGAGAGCGTGCTTGTCGCTTTCTCAGGCGGTACAGACAGTTCGCTGCTTTTAAAGATAGCTTATGATATTATGGGTAAAAAAGTATTAGCAGTAATAGTTTCATCGGCATTTATGAGCAAAGAGGAAGTTACTGATGCCGGGAATATTGCCGAAAGAATAGGCGCAAAATACAAGGTTATTAAACACGATGTTCTAGCGGATAAAAAAATCAGTAGAAATCCGCCGCAGCGGTGTTATTTCTGCAAAAAGCAGATTATGCGTAAATTGCTTGATATAGCCGCGAAATATAATCTTAAGCATGTTATAGAGGGCTCAAATATCGATGATTTGAAACAGCATAGGCCAGGCAAAAAGGCACTGCTTGAGCTTAAAGTAAGATCGCCGCTTGCTGAGGCAGGGCTGACAAAACCGGAAATCAGGCGTTTAGCTCATAAGCTAAGGATTGCAAACTGGGCTCAACCTTCTGCGAGCTGTTTGGCAACCCGTTTTCCTTATGGAACAAAGCTTAGAGAAAAAGATTTAAAGGCAGTGGCTATTGCTGAGCAGGTATTGAGGGGCATGGGTTTTAAACAAGTGCGGGTACGGGCGCACGGCGACTTAGCACGCATTGAAGTTGAAAAGAATGATATTGTTCGTTTACTCAGAAAGCCAACCCGGTTTTTTATGGATAAAATAAAAAAAACCGGCTTTTCCTATGTGTGCGTCGATATGGAGGGATATCGGGCCGGGAGAATGGATTAGGCCCCCAGATTTTCGCAGATTAAAAAAAGATGAAAGACGGATCCACAGATTACGATCCACAGATTACGCAGATTACGCAGATTGAAAAAAGATGAAAGACGGATCCACAGATTACGATCCACAGATTACGCAGATTACGCAGATTAAAAAAAGAATGAAAACTAAGGAACCGGATTACACGGATTAGATCCACAGATTACGGTCCACAGATTACGCAGATTGAAAAAAGACTAAAAACTAAAGAACCTGATTACGCAGATTGTACGGATTAGGTCCACAGATTACAGTAGTCACGCGCAGGCTGGCATTCTGGCAAGGAATAATCAAATGAAATTATTTTTAAAATCTGTGAAAATCTGTGAAATCTGCGGATTGAAGCGTATCTTTGATCGGGGGAAGCCTCTGTTTACGATGGAAGAGGGGATTAGGGAACGGTATGGGATCAAAGCGCAAAATAAGAAATTAGTTGTAATAATGATAGGGATTATTTGTAATGATAAGCATTTTGTAAAACAGTTTGACAGAATGTATGTTTGTGATATACTTGTATTAGTAAAATAAAAAGGATAAGATGAACATCAATCAATTGCTTGAATTTGACCGTCTGGCCAGGAAAGATGGACAGAAATACGATAAAAGACGCGAGCTTTATAATGACATTACTCGGGATGCCGGAGCCCATTTTATTGGAATCGTTGGGCCGCGTGGTGTGGGCAAGACGATCATGCTTAAACAATTAGCCTTGGCAAATGAAGGGTCTTTTTATGTATCCCTGGATGCTCTGGAGGGTGATCTTTTTGATCTCGTCAAAACCTTGCATGAAACGATGCGGATAAGGCTGTTTCTGTTGGACGAAGTGCATGTTTACCCCCGTTTTGAAGCCGATCTCAAGAAACTCTACGATGTTCTTGATATTAGGATAATCTTTACCAGTTCTATGGCGTTGAGGATGTATGAATCAGGTTACGATTTATCGCGGCGTGTCTTGCTCAAAGCCCTTTATCCTTTTTCGTTGCGAGAGTACGCGAAATTCAAATATGGGCAGGAGTTTTCTATTTTAACCATCCGGAATATTGTGGAGGGAAAGATCCCCGCGGATGTTTTTAGAGCAGGGGAGCATTTTTTATCGTATATCCAGGGTGGCATTATGCCATTCGCTTTACGGGAACCGCAGCCTTTGATGCTTTTGGAGAACATTCTTAACACAATTATTCGCAAAGACATCCCTCATATTGCAAAGCTATTGACTGATGAATTGGATAAAATCGAGCAGCTTGTTCGTTTTATCGGGCTTTCCGGGGTGGATGGGATTAACTATTCCTCGGCGGCGCGGAATGTTCATATTACGAAGTATAAAGCCGAGCAGTATATTACGCTTTTGGAACGGGCTTTTGTTTTGCATCGGGTCTTCCCAGTGGGGAGCAATGTGATGAAGGAGCCGAAGGTTGTCATGGCCTTGCCATACCGTCTGTTATATAAACCGCTCAATGAAGTTATTGGCGGTTTACGGGAGGATTTTTTTGTGGGAGCGTTTAGCGTTTTAGGCAAAGAAATTTTTTATCTTAAGTCTATGCGCGGTCAAAAAACACCGGATTATCTTATTCGTGATTTACAAGATATTGTTTTTGAAGTTGGCGGCAAAGGTAAAGGGAGAAGCCAGTTTAAGGGCGTGGCTGTTAAAATAAAAATCATCTTTGCTGATGGTTATGATATTACTGATATACGGAGGCCATTATTTCTTGCGGGGCTAATTAATGGGTAGGGTCAAGAAAATGGTTGGAGCGGTTTCCATAAGAATTTTAGGACTATTCTTATTTAAAGTGGAAGAAGGGCTGAAAGAAACGGTCAATAATCCGCAGATTACGCAGATTTTCGCAGATTGAAAAAGACTAAAAACTAAAGAAACTGATTAAACGGATTAGATTCGCAGATTACACAGATTGAAGAAAGAATGAAGGACGGTTCACAGATTACAGTAGCCTTGCGCAGGCAGGCATATCTTGCAAGGATTAAGTGAATAACTACGGGCTCACGCCCGTAGCATCTTCACGTTTCGCCTTCGGCGTAACATCCGCCTAACAAACTGGCGGATAATCATTGGCATTCATCTATGGGCTCACGCCCATAGCATTCTGCAGCAATAATTAAATGAAATTATTTTTAAAATCTGCGAAAATCCGCGAAATCTGCGGATTGAAGCGTATCTTTGATTAGTGAATGTTGATCATACTATCAGATAAGAAAGAAGCATAGAATATTATTGAAAATTCTGGTAAATCGTGTTAAGATTCAAATATAAGTTAATAATAGATAGGAAGCTTTATGCGGGATAAAGTAGATGGATTGGATGAAAAATTAGTTTTGCGGATTGTAGATTCAATCCTGAAATATAAAAAACCGGAAAAAATCATGGTTTTTGGTTCGCGGGCAGGGGAAGATTTTCTAAAAACGTCGGATGTTGATATCGCTATTTTTGGCAAAGATTGGACAGATAAGGATATAAATATTGTCAGGCATAGTTTAAATGAGACAATTAAAACACCGCTTAAATTTGATGTATTAAATTATTATCATATAGAAAAAACAAGTTTGAAGAATAATATTTTGACTGCGGGGAAGGTTATTTATGGCGGCAGAGAGAATTAAAGAACTGTACGCTGATTATAAGCAGGCGTTGGAAAGGCTTAATGAAGCGTTAAAAGAGGATATAGATAAAAATAAAATTGCTGTTGACGGAACTATCCAGAGATTTGAATTTACTTTTGAATTATCCTGGAAGTTGTGTAAGGTTATTTTGCGTTACAATGGTGTTGAGGCTGAGACTCCACGGATGGTTATAAAAGAGGCGTTTAAGAGCGGGTTAATTACTGATGGGGATGGATGGATAGATATGCTTGAAGATAGAAATAAAACATCGCATATTTATGATGAACCGCAGGCATTAACTATCTATGAGAAAATAAAAAAAACTCATACCCGTCTCTTTAAAGATTTACTGCATGCCGCGGAAAAGAACGCGTAATAAGTTATTCTTGCCAAAAGCGTTAATAATTAGAAAAATCAAAAATAAGCAGAGTAATCCCTGGATATTCATTTATGATGAGTTTAAAAATGAATATGTTTTTCTTGTTTCCGGCAGCGGACGGCTTGATACTTATCAAAAGGGGGGCGATTCTCTTACCGGAAGGTATTTTAAATGGCAAGAACAATGTATTGGTTATAACTGCTCATCAATGGTTATCTTCATTCGACTGATTATGTTGATTGGAAAAAGGGCAAAAGAGCTATCTTTTCTAAATTAAAACCATCAGTAAAAACGATTTCTATGCGGCTTCCAGAAATAATGTTGGAGGGACTCAAACTCCTCGCGCATAAACGAGACGTACCATATCAGTCTTTAATAAAAATATTTTTGGCAGAGAAGATTGATTTGGAGCTTATACATACATTAAAGGCCTGATCGGGACACACAGGCCGAAGGGGCCAATTAGGGGAAGATGTTTTTAATATTTAGGGGATACCACCCCGTAGCTTTCTGCGGGGAGGATTCATTCTAGTCTTTTTTTAATCCGTGAAAATCCGCATAATCTGTGGATCCAAGGTTCTTTAGTGTAAAAACTATTGACAAAATGCCTTAGATTTTATATAATTTAGTCAGCTAACTGACTAAATTAAGGAGGATATATGTATATATTACAAAAGCAATTAGAGAATATAAAAAAAATATTAGTTCCGCAAAAGGCGGTTGTTCTTTTTGGGCCCAGAAGGTGTGGGAAAACCACACTACTGCAAAAATTAATCGAAACAGTAAAAGATGATATTTTGTTTGTAAGCGGGGAAGATA
>JAKLQT010000264.1 GCA_022013205.1 Candidatus Omnitrophota bacterium
CAACTCCGAGCATAAAAAACAAAATAATACAGGATTTTAATAATTTTCTGTTCTTTTTTACCATTTTTTTGAAGACTTTCATAACTCACCACTCTTTTCTTTATGAGAATGACCCTCTATTTTTCAATGCGTAAACACACTGCCTTTTTGTCTTGTCCTGCAATAGTTGCCTGTCCCGCCTTTTTGCGGCGAAGACACTTTTAAACACAGATAATTTAATTAACCGCCCGCTTCGCTCGATAAACGCTGATTAACACTGATACGTAATACTATTTCCGGAAAATCATATGCTTATTTGACAATGTCAAGTTAAGTATATGTTTTACATCCGCGTTTATCTGCGTCCATCCGCGGTTAATTTATTTTTCTGTCAACCTATTTCAGGATAACACACAATTTACTTTTTACTTTTTACTTTTAACTTGCTGCTTGTATTATCTTTATATTGTTCATTCCATAACCGGCGCAGAACATAATAAGCTTTTCTTGGAGTTCTTTCATTGATCCCATTTTCTAATTCAGCAGATAGGCCCACAAGGCCAAACCACTCTTCGTTCATATTTTTGCCCGCTTTAGCATCAAAGGCATATGCTCCCATTCCCCATCCGGCAAATGTGTCATGCCTGGACCAGCTGTCCCTATCACTGTCTGATGTTTTCCACCACTCATCAGTCCATTCAAAAATAGCTCCCCCCAGACAATTGCCCTCGCCATCTCCATTTGCCATATTCTTTTGAATATCCAGCCACTGGCTTTTCAGGAATTTCGCCTGGTTATTCTGATCCTCCTCCTGTTTCACCATATTATACGCGTCACAGCCGAATTCCGTCAAAACAACAGGCTTATCAAACTTTCTCTTAACCTCCTTAAAGAAACTGCCGAATACCTTACCGCGATAAACAATCGCTCCGATAACATCTAAATCAGGGCAATACAAAGCCGCGCTTTTAAGGCCTACTGTCTCACCGTTTCCAAGAGCCACAGGATGAGCAGGATCGATCTTTTTTATTTTTTTAGCAAGGCTATTAACAAAGGAATAATAAATCCTGGCGCGCGCTTCTCGTTTATCATTAAAATTCTGCATCGCGTCTATTTCATCACAGCTCCACGGATTTAACCGCCCGTCAAAACTATAGTTGTTTTCATTACCCAGATTCCACATCAATAATCCCGGGGTATCTTTAAAATAAGCAACTACCTCCATAACATTTTTAGTTATTTCTTCTCTAAAGTCCTCATCAGCATAATTAGCAGGCGGATAATCCCAGAATCCAAGGCTATGCCCGAGTATAGTTCTAATTCCATACATTGTGTATAATTCTTCAATCATGCTTTTACAAAAGGCAAGTTCATCCCCCGGCATATATAGACGTACTGTATTAACACCCATATCCCGCATGAGTTTTCCATCGACAATCCATGGTTTAGCCGGATCGCAGATAAAATTAAACAAGTGGCTCTTACCTATAGGCACGGGAGAATAGCAGACACCTTTTATAACATAGGGTTCTTTATTAACAAGCAATTGATAATGTCCGTTTTTAAATTGCTTGATAGAAACTCTGTCTTTCTTCTCTTTTGCTTTTCCGCAGCCGGCAGCTAAGAAAATCATTAAAAATACCACTAATTTACGCATCGCCACTCGTCTCTCGTCCTTTGTATTTCGTCCTTCAGTTTTCTCTAACCGCTGTTTTTTACTTTTACCTTTTAACTTTTTACTTTTAACTTAAGAGAAGGGGCAGGAACCCATACTTCGACCCCGCCCCTACCCTTTAATTTTCTAAGCGAAAAGTTATAATTCGTACTGGATATCATCCAGATAAAAAACCATGCCTTCAGGATTTGAATCCGCGTTAGAGGACCAGCAGAACCCCCCGTTAACATAGCTCAAATCAACATCAGTTAAATCAATCGAGTACTGCTTCCATTCATTAGTCAGGTCTATAGGCCCGATTCCAATCGAATCAGAATCCGGATAAGTGCCCCCGATACCGCCCATTTTAAATTCCATGATCCGCTCATCACCCTTTTCCCCTTTAGCCCAGAATGTTAATTTTTTAGCTCCGCTTAAATCAAATCCGCCTTTTATCTCTCCCCAGTTATTCGCGGGATTCTGCCACATAACTCCGGCCCATCCCGCGCCCTGGGCACCTTTTGCACTATAAGCAAACTTTATGCATGTTTTTCCACTATACGGATTCTCTGCAAAGTTATCATTCATTTTAATATCGCCGTAATCCCCCATCCATCCGGACGGCGCATAATGATTTGCCTTATTACCGCGGTCGACGTAAACATTAAATATTCCCTCATCATTAAATTTTGCTTCTTTCCCAACTAACTCTTCCTCTTCAATATACCTTTCATCATCAAGTATCTCTTGTGCCTGCGCCTGAGCATTAAAACTCAAAAGCAGTCCAAGAACAATCATGATAATCAACAACCCTAGCTTCTTCATAACTACCTCCTCTCGTTATACGTAAAACAATCCAGAATCCCGCACCTTTATTACTCCTCATATTTTATATTATCTATATAAAAAATACAACCCTTACGATTATGCGCCTTAGTGATAGCAAAACTGAATCCGGCACTTATACGCCGCATATCTCTGCCCTTTAAATCAACTGTTATTTGCTGCCATTTGTCGCTTAGTACTAACGGCCCAATCCCGTGGTTATCCGAATCAGGGTACACGCCCTTAAGTCCTCCAAACTTAAATACCGCGATATGTTCTGAGCCTCTTTCTCCCCTGACCCAGAAGGTAAGTTTTTTAGCAAAACGCAGGTCATAACCGCCTTTTTGATCGCCCCAATTATCCTTTGGATTAACCCAGTAAATACCGGCAAAACCAAACGGCCCGGCAGCGTTATATTTTATCTTTATACAGGTTGCACCTGACTGGGCATTTTCTTTC
>JAKLQT010000031.1 GCA_022013205.1 Candidatus Omnitrophota bacterium
CTATTATTTCGCAACAGGAATCAAGGGGGTGGTCTCCACTACATTTCATTCTACTGGATTATTTTAAAGAACGGTCACTATCCTACCAAGATAATTTAGGTTAAATCCAAATGCTCTCATAACCTGAAAATTTTTATTTCATATCCAAAGTGCGGAACTTGGGCTAACCCGATTTCCTCCAGTATGTCTCCCAGCCAATGGTCAAATCCGCAGGCCTCAAGTGCGACGATGCTATCATTCGGCAAGGCTTTAAAATATTCCTTCATTTTATCTTTTTCGTTATGGTATAATTTTATTTGGTCAATGTGATTGACATCCTGATCCTTACAGACTAAATACGAATACTTCTTGTGCTGATCACAGCCGACATAATACATAAATGCACCTCCTTTTTTAAAGGGGTAATATTTTTTGTCCAAAATTATTATAACTCTTTAGAGGTGCATTTTCATACTATCACTCCAGGGCAATCGGAACCCGCTCCGCCTTAGGCGGATCGGCCCCCTCTGCCTGAGCTCAAATGTTGAGGCTGTAGGAAAAATTATGAAGAAAAAATATATTCATTGGCTGGTTTTTATTATCCTGCTTTGTGTTGCTTTTTATCTGCTTCCTGCTAAAATCGCTATTATTCTTAATAATAAAGGCGTTATAGCCTACAATGAAAATGATTATCCGGCGGCAATCAGTCTTTATGAAAAGGCAATAATGATATCGCCTAAAGCCGAAACGTATTTTAATCTTGGGTGTGTGTATGAGAAAACAGGAAACGATGAGCAGGCAATCCTGGAATTTAAAAAGGCGATAGAGCAGGATCCTGAGTATAAACCTGTGTATAAGGCGTTTGCGGATATATATGCTGCTAAAAAGGATTATAATCAGGCAGAGGGCTATCTGAAGAAGTTTGAGTCACTTGGCGGGCAGGACACTGGTAGAGAATCCCGGGATTTAAAGCATGAGCGGGTCGTTGAGCTTTACAATCAGGCAGTCAGATTTTACGATCTGCAGCAGGGAGAAAAAGCGCTTAATAAATTAAATGAGGTTATCTCTCTTGACGCGTCAAATTCCGGAGCTTACAAGGCAGCCGCGGATATATATTGCAAGCAGGGGAAATATCGCGAGGCATTGCGTTATTATAAACAGGGCGTTGTCCTCGGGCTGCGGGACGCGGATGCTTTTAATAGTATGGGAATAATATGCATGAGGTTTGAGGATTACGATACGGCAATAATGTATTTCAGAAAGGCTCTCCAAATGTACGCGGGGAATTTGCATTACATGTGCAATTTAGCCAGCACGTTAAGGGATAGCGGCCGGTTTCAAGAAGCACTTCCTTTGTACGGGAAAGTGGTTGCCGGATCACCCCGTTATCCTAATGTACATAATGATATCGCGGGGATTTATGATTGTATGGGGTTGAGAAAAGAGGCGGAGAGCGAATATCAAAAGGAGTGTGATATCGCGGCTCATCTCATAAAAACGGGCTTAGCGGATGATTTTACTTTGACGCGTTTGGCTGTTGCCTATAATGGATTGAACAAAAGCGATGAGGCAGAAGAAATGCTGGATGAGGTTATCGCGAGAAATCCGGAGGATTATAACGCGTACTATGCCAGGGGGCAGGTATACCGAAAGTTGGGAAAATCCGCTCAATCCAACGCGGATTACCGCAAGGCAAGTGAGCTTGCTAAAAAAAATGCAATATCAGCAGATAAACAGCCTCAACAGGAGGATAAATCAGGTAAAGAATTACCGGAAAAAAGGCTGCCGGAAGCAGAGGCAGATAATTTTTTCATTGAAAACGCGGTTATTTATATGTATAACGGACATGTTGTACGGGGAAGGGTTAAACAGGAGACAGACAAAAATGTTGTTCTTGAGATAAAAACAGGCAGAACCCTTGGCGTAATAACTTTTAGTAAAAGCAAAATAAAACAGATAAAAAGGATTGAATAAGGGGCAGTTATAAAAGCTTTTGCGTAATCTTGTTTTAAGGAATATTCAAATTATTATTTTTTCTTTGACTATTATTGACTGACTGCGGTAAGATTAGATTAGAAAATATTTATCCACCTGCGCGCAAGGCCGCGGGTTTTAGCCTGTGGGACTATATCATAGGGTAAGAGTTTAATAATACGGCTTTAAGTGAAAGGAGAAGCTATGAAACATGTGTTGTGTTGCATTATGGTTTTTTTAATTAGCGTAATGGCGCTGCCGGGATATAGTGCTGTAATTGGAACTACTGACGAGGAAGTTAAAAATATTACGGAGCCCATCCTTGACAATGTTATGAGTGGTTTTACTAATGACAATTATTTGCAGTATTCAAAAGATTTTGATGCTACGCTAAAAGAAACAATAACATTGGAGCGTTTTCAGGAAATAAGGGGAGATATTCTTAAATGGATAGGCAGTTATTTATATAGAGATTATCTGGGGTTTATAAACAGGGAAGCAATTACGATTATTTTCTGGAAGGGTATTTTTGATAAAACACAGGATGAGATATTGATAAAAATGGTTGTTTCCGAGAGAAACGGGCAGTATCTTATTACAGGCCTGTGGTATCAATGAGAAGGTATAAGTGATAAGTGACGAGTTATAAGTGAAAAGCATAAAGCAAGTAGCGAGAAGCGAGTAAAAAGACTGAAGTCCGAAAGACGATGGACGAAGGACGAAAAAGCGTAAAGCGTTTAGCGATTAGAGAAAAAAGACATAAAATATAATTGAGATAATTAAAAATCCTGTAGGGTTCAGGCTTGCCTGAACCATTAATAAAACTCAATACGCACGACGCAATACTATAAAGACGCGATACTAAATTGTGAAAAAAGAAGTAAACGGTATAATCATAGAATGTGTTCAAGGGGATATCGCAGGACAAAAGGATTTTCTCGCGGTGGTCAATGCTGCTAATGCCCAGCTTATGCCGGGCGCAGGGGTAGCCGGTGCCCTGCATAGAGCAGCCGGGCCAGGGCTTGCTCAAGAATGCAAACCGATGGCTCCTATCAAGCCGGGGGAAGCAGTAATCAGTTCAGGGCATAACCTGCCTAATAAATTTGTTATTCATTGCTTAGGGCCGGTATATGGCAGGGACATGCCAGGTGAAGAGCTGCTTGCTTCATGTTACCAGAGAGCCCTGGAACTTAGCGAGGAAAATAATATAGATTCCATAGCCTTTCCGGCGATATCAACCGGTATATTCGGATATCCTATGCAGGAAGCCGCGCTTGTTGCTTTTAATACGGTAATCAAAAGTTCACAACAGCTGCATAAAGTAAAAAGAATAAGATTTGTACTGTTCAAGGAAGAATATGTGAGGATTCACGAGAGAGTGCTTTGCGGGTTAATATAGAGGCTATCGCGAAACACAGTCCTACTCAGGAGAATACGGATTAAAGACACGAGATTATTACACCTGCCTGCCGATTATTTACGAGCGCAATGCGGTCATCTTTAAGCATTTGTGATTATCTGAGCGGCTTTGTTGTTTTGCAGCAGAGCCATAATATGTGCAGACATTTTCTATGGGGAAGTATTAAAATGAAAAAAACTGTTTTTTTTCTCATTATCCTGGCTTTTGGCGTGATTTTTTCAAGTGTGGGTTTTGCCCAATCAGATGTTTATCTTTACGGCACGGCTAAGAAGGCGGTTGCTGCGGGGGATAATGATTATGCTTTTATGTGTTTTTTCTCGCTTCTTTATTCTTCGATAAAGTCCAAATATCATAAAGAGGCGCTTTTTACCACAGGAGAATATTATTATTTTATAGGCGATTACAGAAGTGCAGAAAAAGCATTTTCTGATTTTATTGACTGCTATTCTAAAGACGAAGCACTTCCTTTTGCGATTGTTTACCTGCTTAAGATCAGTAATTGGATGCAGATAAGCAAAACAGCTGCGGATTTAAGGAAAAAAGTCATTACTTTTAAGCAGTTAAGCCTTCTGTTTAGCGAATCCAAGGAACTCTTTTTTATTTCCCCTGCCAATCTTCATTATAAAGCGACCTATTTTATCGACTATATAGAAATATATATTAATGAGGAATTATTTGAAAAAATCTATTTCTAAACCACTTCTGTTTTTCTTGATACTTACCGCTTTTGTCTTAATTTTTTTAAGTACGTATCTAGTTGTCAAGACAATGCTTTTGCAAGGTAAGTCCCAAATTGAACATCAATTAAGCAGGTATTTAAAGCATAAGATTAATATAAAAAGTATAATCTATATTCCTCCAAATTTTTTAATTTTAAACCAGGTTGCTGTCAATTATGCCCATGAGGGTAAAGAGAAAAGTCCGCCGCTTTTTGTAAAAAGTGTAAGAATCGTGTTTTCCTTAGGACAGCTTACCGGGGGGAAAAAAATTGTGGTTAATAAAGTAGTTTTTGTGAGCCCCCGCGTTGATTACAATAAGTACCAAATATTTTTTAAAGAAAACATTGAAGGCATAATTAAGGCCATAAAAGTTTTAGCCCGCGATAGGCCGTTAAAGCTGGTGTTTGAGGATGCAGCGTTTATTTTTGGCCGTAAAGGCAGTTCAGGCAGGATGCTTCTTGCCGACACTACTTTTCAGATAGATCTAAACCAGAAGATTCAGAGCCTGGGGAGTGTCAGGTATTTGAAGTTCAGGGAAACAGATTTCGGCAGGAAAGTTGAAAAAAATTTATTTGCCCCTGGTTTCTCGTATAAGTTCAATGGGGCTCTTGTGGCTGATGGACTTGTGATCGAAAGAGTGGTGTTGGAGTCCGCGAATTTTCAGGCAGCCTTTAAAGGTGAGATTATAAAAAGCGTTGTAAGGCTGAAGGGGTTTCTGGCGCTTGAAAAATTTTACGGGCTGCCTGCTTTACCGAATAAGTTGAAAAAATCATTTAAAAAACTTGCGGAGTTTATCCGCTATGGCAGGCTTTCCCAGAAAACAGGTGTTTTGTCAGGGGGGATCAATATCCTGGATATTAACTGTTTGATCAAAGTTGCTTCTTTGCATATAACAGCCCAGAATGTGGAATTTTGTTTAAACAATGTCCCTGTGCGTATCCAGGGGGAAGCGGCTTTTCGGGATCAAGTAGATGTAAGTATAAAGCTTTCCACATTTGCCAATCAGTGCGTGGAGCTGCGGGAAAATAATCCGCAAAGACTGGATATTAATCTAAAATGCAGCTTGAAAGAAGGTAAAACCAGCGGGGAATCCGATATTATTTTTCTTAGCGGCTCTCCAAAAGGAAAATCTCTGCAGCGCGTGAAGACTTCCTTTGGTAATTTGAGCGCGGGTTTTCTGCCGGACACCCGTCTTAAAATACGGATTGAAAAGATAGCGGCGCAATATAGCAGTAATGCGGGGGTATTTAATTTTCTGCTTAGTGACCTTAATTCAATGTTCAATTTTATTAACAAAGGTATCAAGTTCGTTAAATTCAATGCAAAACTTTATGACGGGACTTTGAGCGGGTATGTTGCGGGAGATGTCGCGCGGCACCCGCCTGAAATAAATTGCAGCCTTTCGGCCGCGAATGTAAGCGCCTGGCAGCTTGACTCGCTGTTGCTTTCCCTCTTCGGTGCTTATCGCAGATTGCCGGCAAAACTCCAGGGCAAAATTGACGGGCAATTTACCTGCGATTTAGATTACGTAAATCACCCTGAGCCGAGATTAACGGGGAAGGCAATCATAAGAGACGGCTATTTGGACAATGTAAAATTTTTTGTCTGGCTGGGAGAATTTTTCGGGCTGCCTGATTTAAAGCAGATCAAATTCAGCGAACTCTATATGCAGTTTGAATCGACGCAAAAAGTTTCATCTCTTAAAAACATAAAACTAAAGGCAGAGAATATTTTTTTAGAAGGAAATTTTTTGCTTAAAAACAATGAATTTGTTTCAAGCAAGATATCGATTGTGCTTGCGCGTGAATTTTTGAGAACCTCTTCGAAATTTAATGTGCTGCTTGCGTTAATGGATAAAAAGGGAGAATATTTTAATTTTGATTTTCAGCTCTCAGGAGTTTACAGTGCGCTGAATTTCAAGTGGCAGAAGTCAGTTTTTAAACAAAAACTCAAAAAAATGCTTCCGGGATTTATTGAGCGGGGTCTTGAGAGAAAAGTTGAAAGAGCGATCCAGGCAATCTCTTCTCGAAAAGAATAAGGGCTATTGTTTTTATGTTTTTATAAAGAAAGTATTTGAAAAAAACAAAAAGTGCGATAAAATCAAAATAAGGAGGAATGAAAATGAGCTGTCTTAAAAATTTTAAAGTACTAATTTTAGTTATGGTTATCGTTTTATTTATTACGCCTGCTTTTGCAGGCGAAAGAGCTAAAACGACCCGGGAAATTAAAATAATAGCTGACCCGCTGCTTGATAATATTCTCGACGGATTTAAGTTTGATAAATATACTACATATTCCCGCGATTTTGATCCATCCCTGAAAGTCGTCGGCTCCCGCACAAAATTTTTTAAAGTAAGCCGCTATATTAAAAGCTCCCTGGGGAATTATTTGTTTCGTGAATATATGGGAAGTTTACTTAAAGGCGATATGATAGTTGTGCTTTGGAAGGGGAAATTCGATAAGACTAAAAATGATGTTTTGATAAAACTTGTTATTAAAAAGCAAGGTTGGCGTTATGCTGTTACGGGATTATGGCTGCAGTAGAGGTAAGGGGTAAAAGATAAAATATTTTATAACCTGTCACTAAAATTGACCGTAACCTGCGCCTGATTTCATCGGTCACGGTTTCCGGTCGTTATACTTATATAAATTTATATAAGTACCTCCATAAAAAACCCAAGATAGATTTGAAGAATTAAATATCGTACCTGCTTTTTTCCAAACAACTCTAGATGCTTGAAAGAGGGCAAATAACCGATCAAACCGTAAAATCTCATCGTGATCAAATAAAATTAATACCTTCTCTTGATTATGTTATTCCTAACTATCCTGTTTTGTGATATAGTTATAATTAGAAATATTTATACTATTATTTAAAAAATAAAAAGACGCAAATGAACAAAAAAAGCAATTTTTTAATTTTATCATGGGCAATGTATGACATGGCTAACCAGTTTTTTGCCCTTAATATAGTTTCTTTGTATTTTGTCAGATGGATTACATTGGAAAAAGGCGCGCCGGAAATTTTTTACAGCATTGCTTTTGGGTTATCTACCATCTTGATTGCTTTGCTGGCTCCGATACTCGGGACAATTGCTGATATCAGGCACAGGCACAGGCATTTTTTGATTTTTTTTACAATGCTTAGTGTTATATTTACAATATGTTTGGCATTTACAGAGGATATCTTTATGGCATTGCTGTTTTTCGCTATTGCCAATATCGGATGCCAGACAGCAGTAATTTTTTATAATGCCCTGATGTTGACGATCAGCCCTGACCGGAGAAAAGGGCTGGTTTCAGGCCTGGGGAAAATGTTCGGCTATTTTGGAGCAATCATTGCGCTTATTTTTACCAAGCCGATCATTATAAGGCAGGGATACCAGGCAACTTTTTTCCTCACTGGTTGCTTATTTTTTTTATTTTCACTTCCTTGCCTTATATTTGTCAAAGATAAATCAGCGTATACAAAACCAGTTATGCCGGCTTTATTAAACAAAAAACTGATAGTAGATCTTTTCAGGAGGCTCAGGACAACACTTTTCACCTCTAAGCAATACAGCGGGCTCAGGGAGTTTTTAAAAGCGGCTTTTTTCGGATTGTGTGTTGTGAATGTAACAATGTTGTTTATGTCTATTTATGTAACAAAGGTTTTTGGGCTTAATGATATTGAAATTATTAATTTTGTAGCTTTTGCTACTATTTTTGCGATAATCGGCAGTATCGGCTCGGGTGTAGTCAGTGACTGGATAGGATATAAGCGGACAATGATGGGAATATTTTCGTTTTGGATTCTTTGCCTTTTCGGCGCAGCATTGGCCATCCCTCCGTTTCATTGGATGATCGGAGCCCTGGCAGGGATAAGTTTAGGTTCAACTTGGGTTGTGTCGCGGGCTCTTGTGATAAGTGTTGTGCCCAGAGAAATGGCCGGAGAGGCATTTGGTTTGTTTAATCTTGTCGGATATCTTTCCGCAGCGGTAGGCCCGATTGTCTGGGGCCTGCTTCTGCTTGCCATGGGGCATCTGGGGGCATTAGGCTATAGACTGGCTTTAATGTCATTTATCCCTTTTTTGATTGTTGGGAGTATTTTTTTACTGCGGGTACCTAACATAAAAAGTAATGCTTGAGTTTTTTCGTATTCAGTGTATAGTCGGTGAAAAAATAAGGAGCGTTTAAAATGGCTGTTAAGACAATTCTTTCTTACCCCGGTGCTAGTCATATTTTAACTGCACAATCCGAGGCCATCCAGATGAATGACCCTCAAATTAAAGAGATAATCCAGGACATTAAGGATACATTATATGCGACCCCTAACGGCGTTGGATTGGCTGCACCGCAAATCGGTTATTTAAAAAGAATTTTTGTACTAAATAAGGATTATATCGTCAAGGATTTGGAAGAAAACTCTTTATTGCTGAAATCAGCTGGTCAAATGCTGGTGTTTATTAATCCCAAGATTATTGCTGAAAAGGGGGAAGTTTTCGAAGAGGAAGGGTGCCTGAGTGTTCCGGGTGAATTTATTAATATTAAAAGAGCTAAGCAGGTAAGAGTTAGAGCGTATAGCGAACAAGGCATGCAATTTTATGAAAAATTTAAGGGGCTTGCTTCACGCGCTATACAGCAGGAAATTGACCATCTCAACGGGCTGCTGATTCTTAATCATAAAAAAGCATAGATTAATATCGATATCATGTTTATTCTTGAAGGAAAACAATTAATATTATATAGTAATACTAGGAAATTAAAATCTTAATTAAGAGGGGAGATGATGATGAAGGAAAAAAGAGGTTTTATCAGGCTCAATATTGATGCCCATGCTATATATACTATTAAAGGCAAAGATGGTGTGCGGGATATGGTTAGCCTTGAGGATATTAGCAGTGAGGGTATCAGGTTTATAAGCAATATGCATTTACAAAATTCTGATTTACTGCAATTAACGCTGCAGATCCCAGGTATTGACAAAGATGTAACCGCGCTTGGCCAGGTTATCTGGCAAAGACAACTTACCATGCATCTATTTGATACGGGTATAAGATTTACGAAAATTGACAAGGATAATAAAAAGAAGCTTATTGATTTCATTCAGTACTCAAGAGGAAGAAATATCGAAAGAAGAGAATATATAAGGAGCGGCCTGAAGACCGGCATTAAGTACTCACTTATTTCCGACCCCGGAATTCAAGGTGATTGTTTTAGTGTGGATGTGTGCGCTTTGGGGTTAAAGATAATGCTTCGGGAAAAACTCGAAAAAGGCACGCAATTGCGCATAGTGTTTAACCTTCCGGATGGAAAGGGCGAGGTTGTTGCTAAGTGTACGGTGGTTGCCTGGGGAAAACAGGCAGAGCAGGAGCTTTTTGAGACAGGCGTAGAATTTCTGGAGATAAGTGAAGAAGATAAGGGTAAGATTATCAACTATATACAAGAGACACTTAGCCGAGAAAAATAACCTGCTGTTCTATTTTAAAATTATTGATTAATTTGGAAATCATAAAATAAACGCAAAAGGGTTTTATTGCCTTTGAGGATATTGATAATGCTTCAAAAAATCGCTTTAATTGCCGCGGTTGTTTTACCGCTTTAGAATATTCCGCTTATTATGCGCATCATAAAAAGAAGATCTTCGCAGGATATAAGTCTATACTGGGTGTTCGGCGTATGGAGCTGCCTTGTTTTGATGTTTCCAGCGGGCATTAACTCAAGTGACATTGTCTGGAAAACATTTAATATTGTTAATCTTATTTTGTTTTCAGCAGTTGCCTTAACGGCGGTTTTATACAGAAAACAAAAAAACCATAAGAGGTAAGCACTGATGGAATTTTTTGATTGTGTATGTAAAAGATCAAGTGTGCGTATGTACAAGAATCAGCAGGTTGATAAAGAATTGCTGGTGAGGTTTGTTGATGCCGGCAGAAGAGCTCCTACAGCCAGGGCGCAGGAACCATGGGAGTTTGTTGTGGTTAGTGATACCAGCGTATTAAAAAAGCTGGCGAATATTGCTGAAAACGGAAGATTTATCGAAAATGCCGCAGCGGCGATAGTAATTTTTTGTAAGCCCACCAAATATTATCTTGAGGATGGATGCGCGGCAACGGAAAATATTCTGCTCGCGGCCGCTGACGCTGGGCTGGGGGCTTGCTGGATTGCCGGAGATAAAAAGGATTATGCTAAAGAAATAGGGATGCTTCTGAATGCTCCTGCGGATTTAAGGCTGGTTAGTCTTGTTTCTCTGGGGCTGCCGCAAAACGAAGAAGTCCAGGTAAAAAAACGCTCAATAGAGCAGGTGCTGCACTGGGATAATTTTTAACAGGAAAGGATTTGCCTATGCATAAAGCACTGACAAATATTTCACTCAGTATTATCGCGGTTGTATTGATATTAATTCTTAATCTATTAATGCGAAATCAGAATAATAATCGTTTTTCGTTTCAAGTACATTCGCAAACAAGGGAAGTATATGTTTTTGATGAAAAAACAGGCACCTTATTTTTAACCTCTCCTGAGGTGGTGGGTGATTATTCTGACGAAATATGGGTTAAATTAAATCCGACTGTAAAAGATAAAACATTTTCGTTTAGAGAGTTTTTACAGGATACATCAAGGAGAAAGCTGCGAAAGGAATTTTTGAATAAAAAAAAGCAAATTGAGAAGCAGTCAGATGAGTAGAGCAGATAGAAGTAAATGATGAAATGCGGCAGATGAATATAAGTGTGTTTTTATCCGGGATTAAGGTCAAGGACTAGATCGATAGCGCCGAGGTGAAAAAAATAGGTGTAAATCACTTTCAAATAGCGTTACAATATATAATTAAGTTAATTAGTATAAATGCAATTTTAATCAAGAAAGGAATTGAAAGTGGAAGAGCGGCGAAAATTTGTAAGAATCAAGGACTTGAAATCAGTCGAAGTCAGGGTTAAAAACAATAGCGGAAAAATGGAGCTTGTTGAGATCAAGGATATGAGCCTTAACGGGATCAATTTTTACTCTGAAATGAAACTTGAAAAAGAGCGGCTGCTCCAGATGAATATTTCTTTACCTGATGGTTTCAACAGTATGAATATAGAAGGAAAGGTTTTCTGGCAGCTTCCTAGCCTTGACAATAAATTCGCGACAGGGGTGAAGTTTTGCCGCAATAACGCTGAAGTTGAAGAGCGTTTGTCAAAATTCATCCGGGATAATGTAAAAAGTGTGAATGAAAACAGAGAGTTTATCCGCTGCGTATTAAATACTAATATTGTTATAATTGATTTAAGTGATCCGAGCGTCAGGTTTGCTGCTAAAACAGTTGATATAAGCCATGGCGGCATGAAGCTGGCCTTGGTTAATAAAATAGAGATTGGCGCGCGTATTAAGCTGAGCCTTGTTCTGCCCCAAGACCAGGAGGCTATTGAGGTTAAAGCGCGGGTTGTTTGGGTAAGAAAGGAAAGAGATAATGACGGCTGTGTAGTAGGGATTATTTATACTGAACTTAATGCTGCCGGGAAAAATAAGATCTTTAAATTCATTAAAAATCACTGTAAGTCAAGCTAGGGGGGAGATTAATGAGGCGACTAATTCTGAGTTTATTAATTATTGGGGTTTTTTTTGTTAACGTGAATGCCGAAGACATACAGGGGGAGAAAAACGTGGTTGTTCTAGAGACAAATCAGGGGGATATCGAGATTCAGTTGATGCCGGAAATCGCGCCGAAGGCTTGCGATAATTTTAGAGGGCTTGTTGAAAAAGGATACTAGGACGGGACAATCTTTCATCGCGTAATAAAGAATTTTATGATCCAGGGCGGGGATCCCGCAGGTACAGGCTGCGGCGGTGAATCTATATGGGGGAAGCCGTTTGAGGATGAGGTAAAAAAAGAAGTGACGTTTAACAAAAAGGGAATACTGGCTATGGCCAATGCCGGGCCTAATACCAACGGAAGCCAGTTTTTTATTACAACGGCCCAAACCCCATGGTTAAATATGCGCCATACTATTTTCGGAGAGGTTATCTTGGGATACGATGTTGTCGAGAAAATAGAAAAAACAAAGACAGGCGCCATGGATAAGCCGGCCGAAGATCAGAAGATCCTCAAGGCTTATCTGAAACAATAATCCTGCTTTTAAAATTCTATAGAAGTGTATTAGCTTAAAAAATATGGAATTTAATCTTGCTGAAAAAAAATTATTTATATTTGATCTTGACGGAACACTGATTGATGCCTACAGGGCGATTGAGAAAAGCTTGAATTTCACGCGTGTTAAAATGGGCTA
>JAKLQT010000265.1 GCA_022013205.1 Candidatus Omnitrophota bacterium
AGACAGAAGACAGAAGACAGAAGACTGAAGACAGAAGACAGAAGACAGAAGACAGAAGACAGAAGACAGAAGACTGAAGACTGAAGACAGAAGAAGAAAAGAAGAGGGGAAAATGGCGGGATATAAAAAATTAATTGTTTGTTTAATAATCTATGGAGTTTTGACTTTTGACTTTAAATTTCTGCCTTCTGACTTCAGACTTCTGACTATGGACTGTGGACTAGTTTATGCCCAGGAGAAACTTGAGGTTGAGGGCAATTTGGAAATAAACAGCACTGCCGCGGATAACCGTTCCGGATTTGTGTTTACCCCCCAGGCAGCAGCTCCGGCAGCGCCCGCAGAAGGGCAGATTTACTATGATGATGCATTAAACAGGCCATCCTATTATGATGGCAGTGCATGGCAGACATTTGGAACGGCAGGCCAGGACAAAACCATAGCCAGCAAAATAGTTGCCGCTTCAAATTCTTTGGATACTACACGGGCAGATTATGTCGGCGACGGCACAGATGACCAGGTAGAAATTCAACAGGCGATTGATGATTTAGGCACAACCGCAGGAGCGGTGTATTTGCTTGAAGGCACCTACAATATCTCCGCTTCGATTAATCTGAATAATACCGCGCCTGATGATTCGGGAAAGGCAATAATCGGCACAGGCGCGGGGACGGCGTTGAAGGTAAGTTCCGGCGCAAACAATGTCAATGTGATTAATGCCTCAAGTGTAAATGGAATCCTTATCTCGCAGTTGAGGATTGACGGGAATAAGATAAATGTTGCTGGCACTAGTTATGGTATTTATTTTAGTGCTGTTACTGGTTCTAAGGTCAATAAAGTTTGGATAGAAAATATGAGACTGGGTGGAATTTATCTTGATACATCTTCAAATAATACTGTTTTTAATAACTATGTGAAAGCTGTTAACTGGGAACCTGGCATTAAACTTTTATCAGCTAATAATAATGTTATTGCAAACAATATTGTATTAAATGGCCAGCGAGAGGGCATCTTCCTTAACACATCTTCTAATAATATTGTTTCTTCCAATATTATGGAAGGAAATCAATGGTCTAATTTATGTTTAACAACTTCTGCGCTTAATAATGTTATTTCTAATAATATTATTGTTGCCAAAAATATTGGTGGCGGCATTGGCATACAAGACAATTCTTCTAACAATGTTATTTGTGGTAATAATGTGCAAGGAAGTTATAGTGTGGGCATTGCGTGTCAATCTTCTGCTAACCGTAATATTATTTATAGTAATAATGTTCAGGATAGTGCTAATCATGGTATTGTTATTCAGGTTTCGAATGAAAATGTGGTTGGAGGCAATATAATTCATAATAGCGGAGGAATAGGAAATTTTAGCGGTATTTGG
Source organism: Candidatus Omnitrophota bacterium (assembly GCA_022013205.1). Lineage (GTDB taxonomy): Bacteria > Omnitrophota > Gorgyraeia > B26-G9 > B26-G9 > JAGLQQ01. The sequence continues at coordinate 1,382 of JAKLQT010000265.1, forward strand.
TTGACAGATTCTGATAATAGCATCTTTTCCAGCAATCGTATTAGTGACGGAGACGGAACTGGTTATGGAATAAATATATTTGCTGGTACTTGTGACAACAACTACCTTGTCGGCAACCTGATTGACGGCGCAGGTTATGCAAACCGTCTCATCAATGACGCCGGCACCTCCACCAGATACACCCAGAAGGAAAAGATTACCATAGAGCGCCAGGCAAAAGTTGTGCCGGCAGCAGGCAGTACCTTAGATGCAAGCACAAATCCTAAAAGTTATGTTCCTTTAGCGCCTGCAGCTGCCGTAACGTTAAATGCCACCACCGCTATTGCCGATGGTAAGGCAATCGGTGATATGCTTATATTAGAAGGGGCCTCGGATGCGAATACGGTTACTATACCCAATAATGCTAATGTGAAATTGAGTGGAGCTCCGGGGGGCTCTGCGGAAAATTATGGAGGAACACAGGCAGTTTTGGGTTTAGAAGATACTTTAAAATTACTCTGGAATGGGACGGATTGGCTGGAGATAGGATATAGTAATAATTAAAATTGAAACTTATCGAAACTTATTGAAATTTGTGAAACTGATTGAAATTTGAAGAAACTGGAAAATGGGAAATGAAAAAGCCGCCTAAATTTTTAAAAAAATATTTTTGGGATATAGATTTTGAAGCGTTTGATTATGAAAATTACTCTTGTTATACTATCGAACGTATTTTTGAATATGGCGATAAGCAGGCTATTAATTGGATGTTGAAGAATTTCCCGCGCTCCCAAATTATTTACGCTCTGCAAAAAAGCAGGGGATTGTCCGAAAAGAGCGCTAATTTTTGGGCGCTTATTTTAAATTGCAGGAAAGAAGGGGTAAGATGTTTGAACAGGTCCTCCCAGGAAATACGAAAGCAATTTTGGCCTTATTAGAGAAAAGCGAGATTGTACAAAAGGCTTATTTAGCAGGTGGAACTGCTTTAGCATTACAACTCGGACATCGCATATCTTATGATTTGGATTTTTTTACCACTGATGAATTTGATGAAAATAATCTTCTCCCCAAGCTTAAAGAAATTTCTAAATTCGAATTAGAAAGAACTGCCTGGAGAACAGTTTTGGGTAACTTTGAAGGTGTGCGCTTTAGTATATTTTATTACGAATATCCTCTTCTTCACTCTACAAGAAAATTTGGAAAGGTTAATATTCTGGATATCCGTGATATCGCGGCGATGAAAATTGCCGCGATAGCGTCTAGAGGCGTTAAGAGAGACTTTATTGACTTTTATTTTATTTGTCAGGAGGGCATATCATTGGATGAGGCTATTCGGCTTTACGATAAAAAATATAAAAACCTAGCCACGACCTCTGTGCATATTATGAAAAGTCTGGTCTATTTTGAGGACGCGGAAAAAGACCCGATGCCTAATATGCTTAAGCCCTGTAAATGGGAAGAGGTAAAGAGATTTTTTGAAAGAGAAGTTAAAAAAATAACCATTAAGGCTCTAAAAAAATGAACGCAAAATTCCTCCCGCCAAAGCGGGACCCCGCAAAAGGCGGGAAAACTCCAAGCGCTAAACTAATTATACTCTTAGCCATAATCTATGGGCTTCTGACTTCTGACTTCAGACTTCTGACTTCAGACTTCTGTCTTCAGACTTATGACTGTGGACTGATTTATGCCCTTGACGACCATTTGACCGTAAAAGAAAACGTAAAGGCTGATTCCGTAACTTTTACCGGTGACCGGGCGGATTTCCCGGCGGCGCCTTTAGAAGGAGAGCTTTTTTACAATTCCACACTAAAAACCCCTAAATATTTTGACGGCACAACCTGGCAGGGATTTGGCGGCAGCGGCCCGAAAACAGTAGGCAGCAAAATTGTTGCCGCTGCAAATTCTCTTGATAAAACCAAGGCAGATTATGTTTGCGATGGCACAGCTGACCAGCTAGAGATTCAGCAGGCGATTGATGATTTGGGGACGGTTGGGGGTGCGGTGTATCTTTTGGAAGGGACGTATAATATCTCAGGCGCAATCAATTTGGATAATGTCGCTCCAGTTGATTCCAATAAATCAATAATCGGGGCAGGCGCGGGAACGGTGTTAAAGCTTGTTACCGGCACAAGCAATGTCAATGTGATTAATGCCTCAAATGTAAATAGAATTCTTATATCTCAATTGATGATTGATGGGAGTAATATGGTAAGTAGCATAGGGATTTATCTTGGCACTGTAACTTATTCTAAAATTGATAAGGTTTGGGTGAAAAATAATCAATGGTGTATCTATCTCCTCTCCTCCTCTAATAACACTATTACCAGTAATGATGTTCAGGGAACTAATAATCAGTATAATATCTATCTCAACTCTTCCTCTAACAACACCATTACCGATAATAATATTCAGGCAGGTCAGGCGATTAGTATCCATCTCCTCTCCTCCTCTAACAACAATATTATTGCCAACAATAATGTTCAGGGAAATAATCAGTATGGCATCTATCTCCTCTCCTCCTCTAACAACAATACCATCGCCAACAATAATGTTCAGGGAAATGGGCAGGCGGGTATCGTCATTTCGGTTTCCTCTAATAACAACACCATCACCGGCAATGATGTTCAGGGAAATGGGAGTGGTATCGCGACCAATTCCTCCTCTAATAATACCATTACAAGCAATACGGTTCAGGGAAATAGTGGGCATGGTATCTTCCTCGTCTCCGCCTCTAATAGCATCGTCACGAGCAATATCGTCTATGATAATGGTGGCACAGGTACATTCGGTGGGATTAATGTTGTATTTAATTCTGACAATAACCTCATCTCTTCCAACCGCATCTTTGACTCCGCGAGCACTGGCTATGGGATAAATATAACGCCCATATCGGGCCCATTTACCAGCGATTGCGACAAAAATTACATTGTGGGCAACCTAATTGACGGCGCAGGTTATATTGATTCAGCTATACCGCCTACTTATGACAGAAGAATCAGTGATGCCGGCGCCTTCACCAAATACACTGACAAAACCAAGATGACCTTGGAGAAGAAGGAGATAAGTGGTATTAGCGGCAATTATACTTTAGATGTGGCTGCTTCTCCACAGACCTATATTTCGTTCAATCCGACTGGAGCGGTTACCTTAACCTTAGCCAATGGGAAGGCAGCCGGAGACCTGCTGATTCTGGAAAACATCCAGGCTGCTAATTCGGTAAGTCTTAGCGAAGGCGCGAACGTAAATTTAGGAGTAACACCCAGAGTCTTAGGCCAATATGATACCTTGGAGTTAATCTGGAACGGAACCGTGGCAGAAGGCGGGACAGGGAAATGGCTGGAAGTGAAGTATACGGACAATTAATAGTCAGAAGTCAGAAGTCAGAAGTCAGAGGACAGAAGGCAGAAATTGAAATTCATAGAAATTTATGGAAACTTGTAGAAACTTGTAGAAACTTGTAGAAATTAATAGAAATTAAAGAAAAATATTGAAATTTGTGGAGACTCATTGAAATTGGTGGAGATTGAGAAAAATGGAGGTGAAATAAATGGCTAAGACTTTTACTAATCATTGCTATATAACCCGTGATATTAAGATTCAAGGAGGAGAGCCGATTATTAAGGGTACACGTTTTCCTGTAAGGTCAATTGTATTTTACATAATTAAAGAAGGAATGTTGCCGGAAGAATTGGTTAAAGAGTTTCCTCAACTTTCTTTATCAGCTATTTACGATGCCCTTTCTTACTATTATGACCATAAAGAAGAAATAGAGGCTTTACTTGAAAAACAAAAAGAGGAAATATGGAAAAAATAAAAATTTATCTTGATGAAGACATAAGGCCTCTATTAGCTGAAGTCTTAAGAAGCAGGGGTTATGATGTAATGAGTTGTGTTGAAAAAAGGCTCTTTGGTTTATCTGATGAGGCACAATTAAGGATGGCTATGAAAGAAAAGAGGGCGATTTTAACTCATAATATAAAAGATTTTGTTAAGCTACATAAAAAATTAAAGGGCGCGCATTTTGGAATAATATTAAGTAACCAGACTTCTTTTTCTTTGCTTTTAAGACGGCTGCTTAAATTTTTAGCAACCGCTTCTTTAGAAAAGGTAAAAGGCCAGTTAATCTGGATTAGTGATTACAAGTAAATCAAATTAGACTAAGGAGTTAATCTGGAATGACTCTAAGTGGCTGGAGATGAAGTGTACGGACAATTAATAGTCTGAAGTCAGAAGTCAGAAGAAAAAAGTCTGAAGTCAAAAGTTTGAAGTCAGAAGAAAGAAGAAAGAAGAAAGACAAAGAAAAGAAGAGGGTAAAATGGCGGGATATAAAAAATTAATTGTTTGTTTAATAATCTATGGACTTCTGACTTTTGACTTTAGACTTCTGACTTTTGACTATGGACTTGTTTATGCCCAAAACGCTGATCTTAAAGTTTCCGCGGATGCGCGCGGTGAAACATTGATTTTGGACCCGCAGGCCGCTGCGCCGGCAAGCCCTGTGGAAGGGCAGGTGTATTATGACGATAATGATGATAAGCCGTATTATTATGATGGGACAAGCTGGGAAACTTTTAGCGGAACCGGCGGCGATGACAAGACCGTCGCAACTAAGATTGTCGCCGCTTCAAATTCTTTGGATACTACACGGGCAGATTATGTCTGCGATGGCACGGATGACCAGGTGGAAATCCAGCAGGCGATTGATGCCTTGGGTGCAAGCGGTGGGGGAGTGTATCTATTGGAGGGGATCTATAACATCAGCGCACCCATAAATTTTGACAACGTTGCGCCGGATGATTCCAATAAGTCAATTATTGGAGCAGGAGCGGGAACAGTGGTCAAGCTTATTTCCGGCGCAAACGGTGTCAGCGTGATTAATGCCTCAAATGTAAACAGAATCTTTATCTCACAGTTGATGATTGATGGCAATGCAGCAGCAAATCCAAATGTATTTCGCGGTATCCGTTTTGGTTCAGTAACTTCCTCTAAGATTGATAAGATATGGATGAAAAATATACGGAATGATGGAAACAATGATAATTCTAATGGTATCCGTTTTCAAAATTCCAGCAATAACATTTTAAGCAACAGTACCCTTGTTCAAGCATCAGGGTGCGGTCTTTATATAGTATCCCCTTCTAATAATAACATTATTACCGGCAACGAAATAGCCTCTTCACCTTACGGCATCTTTGTAATAGTTGATCCTCTTGTGGGGACAAACAGCACTAATAACATTGTATCTGAGAATGTAATTCGCTCAAACTCTATAAGTGGGATATGTTTTTACAGCGGTGGTGAGAGTTTTATTATTTCTAATAATCAAATTCTTCAGAATGCTGGGGGATGGGGTGTTTTAGTTAAGGGTAAATATCATACTATTTCTGGTAATAACATACAAGCTAATGGCTATGGTATCACGTTTGATCAGGCAGCAGAATGGAATATCATCAGGGGTAACTTTATTTCTCTTAATACACAGTATGGTATTTATCTTTACGGTAGAAATAATGATATTACAGGTAATATACTTTATGAGAATGGTAATGACGGAATATCTTTTGGAAATAGCGGGATAGGAGATAATAATAATCTAATCTCTTTTAACCGCTTATATGATTCCGCTGGTGCAAGTTTCGGGATAAATCTTTCCGGGCCTAATTGTCAGAATAACTACCTTGTCAGCAACTTCATTGACGGCGCAGGTTATATTGGTGCAGGTTATGATAGGAGAATTCAGGACTTAGGCACCAACACCAAATACACAGACAAAACCAAGCTTACCTTTGAGCCGGGGAGCGGGTATACGGGGCTGGCAAATGGAAATACTTTGACGCCGGATGGCCCGACCAGTTATCTGCGTCTTTCGCCGGCAGGGAATGTTAATTTAGGGTCTCCTAATATTGCCGCGGGTAAGGCCGCGGGAGATTTATTGATACTTGAGAATACAACGGTAAATAGAATTAGATTAAGTGTTGATGCCTCTACCAAGCTGCATTCCAACCCTTTGGATTTATATCAAAATGATATCTTAACCTTGATTTGGAACGGCGCGGCCTGGGTGGAGATTGGGTATGGGGATAATTAATAATTAACTAAAAAACTGAAAAACCAAAAAACTAAAAAACGGGGAAAATAGAAAAAATGAACGATATTTTTAGATTCAGAAAATTTCCTGTCTATATTGAAGCAAGGGAATTTCGAAAACAATTAAAAAATTTTACTAGAGATAAATTCCCCAAGGAAGAGATGTATTGTTTAACTTCACAATTATGGAGAGCTTTGGACTCGATACTGTTAAATATTGCGGAAGGTTCAGATAGGTATTCTGATATAGATTTTAGCAGATTTTTAAATAATTCTTTAACTTCTGTAAATGAGGTCACTGCTTGTTTGGATTGCGCTTTAGACGATGGGTATGTTGATAAGAAAACTCACGAGACTTATTTATTAAAAGCTGAAAATTTAGCTAAACAATTAAAGGCATTTAGTTCAAGTGTGAGGAATAAAAATAAAGAATAAAGCGGAGAAACGAAACAAAAAAAGTAAAGAACAGGGAGATTAAGAGCTTACTTCTTGGTTTTTACGTTTTAGTTTCTATATTTCTGTGTTTTTACGTTTTTTAGTTTTTCTGTTTTTACGTATATGAGGGTTCAAAATGCCGACATTTATTTATAAAGCCAAGGAACCGTCGGGGAAAACCAGGACAGGAAGTGTTGTTGCTAAGGATAAGCAGGAAGCAATGGTTAATCTAAGGCAGCAAAACATGATTGTCCTGGCGATATCCCAAGGGGAATTAAAGCAGCCTCTTTGGAAAGTAAAAAGCAAAAAGATTGATGAGGAGCAAATCGCCTTGTTTTTCCGGCAGCTTGCCACTCTGGTCGGCGCGGGAATTCCTTTGACTAAGGGGTTAACGATTTTATCAGGCCAGTTTAAAGGAGGAGAGTTGCGAAAGATAACGGAGTCCATCCGTAATTTTATTGAGTCAGGGAGCAGTCTTTCGGATGCTTTGGCGAATTATCCGCATGTATTTGCTCTATTATATGTTCATATGGTTAATGCCGGAGAAAGCAGCGGAGCTTTAAATGAGATTCTGGAACGCCTGGCAAGCTATATAGAAAAAAATAATGATCTTGTTAAACGCGTAAAGTCGGCGATGGTTTATCCGGCGGCAATTGTTATGGTGGCTTTATTGATTACGTCTTTCCTCATTTTTAAGGTTATACCCGGTTTTAAAGAAATATTTTCTTCTTTGGGCGCAAAATTACCGGTGCCTACGCAGCTGCTGATTGATTTCAGCGATACAACAAGAAAATACATATTCCCGATTATCATCGGAATAGGGCTTGCCTTTTCGGGAATAATTAAGTATATTAATAGCGCAAAAGGCAGGGTAAAATTTGATGAATTAAAACTAAAACTTCCGATATTCGGGGCGCTGTTACAAAAACTGATTATCGCGCGTTTTTGCCAGACCTTAAGGACCCTTTTAAAAAGCGGGATACCGATATTGAATGCGCTGGATATCGTATCCAACACCGTTGATAATAATATTGTTCAGGCGGCGATTCTGCGGGTAAGAGATCAGGTCAGCAAGGGAGAAAGAATTGCCTTGCAGTTAGGCAAAGAAAGTATTTTCCCGCAGATGGTAGTGGAGATGATTTCCGTGGGGGAGGAAAGCGGAGAGTTGGAGTTAATGCTTAATAAAATAGGCGGTTTTTATGAGGAACAGGTAGCTGTGGCCGTGAATAATATGATGTCTTTGATAGAGCCGTTCATTATTATTTTTCTGGGAGCGGTTGTCGGCGGGATAGTTGTGGCGATGTTTTTGCCGATACTGAAGATAACGGAACTTGTGGGGGGATAATAGGTCAGAAGTCAGAAGTCAGAAGACAGAAGACAGAAGACAGAAGACAGAAGACAGAAGACAGAAGACAGAAGACAGAAGACAGAAGA
>JAKLQT010000266.1 GCA_022013205.1 Candidatus Omnitrophota bacterium
AAAAAAAAACAATAATAAATCTTAATACGTGCAATCTAATTAAATGTTAAATGTGTTGAAGGAGAAGGTATATTATGGAATTGTTCAAAAAATGTAATGTATTTTTCCTGGCGGGAATAAGTTTTTTACTTGCGGCTTACGGCTGCGGTTATGTTTTCGCGCAAGGGTATGAAGAATACTACCGGCATGGACAGCAGCTGCTTGAGCAAGGAAAATATCCGGAGGCGCAGCTGGCATTTGAAAAAGGGCGGGAATTGCTGGGGAAAAGTAAGGAAGTTTCTCAAAATGCATTTCTAGAAACGCGGGATTCTGGTGAGCAGCAAAAAGAAGAAGGCAAAGGCGCTGTTGTTGAGAAAAAGCAGGAAGTTTCGCGGCAGAAAAATACCAGCCTCGCGGCGGAAAACAAATCGTTGCTGAAAATAAATCGGAAATTGCAGAAAGAAAACAAAAAATTAAGCGCTAAATTGGAAAGTGCGGAAAAACAGCGTAAAAGAAAAAAGGAATTACCGAGCGACCTGCAAAAGAAAGTAAAACAAATGGAAGCGATGATTGTCGAGCGCAACAAACAATTGCAGGATGTGCAGGCAAGGATGGAGCAGGTAAACAATGATAAAAATAATTTGTCGAATGAGTTGGCATTAATCAAGGAAGAATTAGTAGAGGTTTACCAGCGCAAAAGTGATGAAATAAAACAGGGAACGGTTGAAAAGAAGATGTCCAAGCTGCTTGGGTTATTCGGCGGTAAAGATGAGCAGCCGCATGGTAACTATATGACGATAAGAGAAAAACTGCAGGAGTATGAATCATTAAAAGAAGGACGCAAGGAGTTGCTGGCAAGGCTGGAAGGTATGCAGCAGAAGGCAGCGGTACAGGAAAAAACGCTCTCGGGACTAGCTGGAGACCTGGAATCCGTTAAAAACAATTTAAAATTTAAAAATCAGGAACTTATCCGCTGCGGCCAGGATATTGTTTTACTGGAAAAGATAAATGAAACTATAGAGAAACAGAAAGCAGCTATGGCTGCCTCAACCGGTGTGCATGAGTCAGAGGCGCTGGCCGCCTTGAAAGAAGAGCAATTAAAGAAACTGGAAGATATAAAGTCAAAGAAGGAAGGCTTGGAATCCGAGGTAGCTAAGTTAAAGCAGAAGAGCGGGAAGATTAGCGAGCTGGATAATAAGGTAAAGCAGTTGGAAGGGGTAGTGCAGGAGAAGGAAGCGGCGAACAAGGCGGTAGAAAAGCAACTGGAAGAGTCGCAGAAGATGCTGCAGTCAAAGGTGAATGAATCGCAGTCAGCCTTGGAAGAGAAGAAGAAAGAGATAAAGGCGCTTAAGAGCACGCAGGCGGAAGAGCAGAAACAGCAGGCGCTGGAAAAGGCGCGGTTGGAAAAGGCGCTGGAAGATATAAAGTCAAAGAAGGAAGGCTTGGAATCCGAGGTAGCTAAGTTAAAGCAGGAGAGCGGGAAGATTAGCGAGCTGGATAATAAGGTAAAGCAGTTGGAAGGGGTAGTGCAGGAGAAGGAAGCGGCAAATAAGGCGGTAGAAAAGAAACTGGAAGAAGCAGCGGCAGGCAAGAGGGCACTGGAGCAAGAGCTTGGTGGTTTAAAGGAGAAGGCGGGGTTGCTGGAGCAGGAAAAGGGTCAGGATGTAACTAGGCTGGAAAACCTGCAGAAGCAATACGCGGCATTGGAAGAGTCGCAGAAGATGCTGCAAAATAATCTCAAAGAGACTATGTCGATAAAAACTTTATTGGAGGAAGATTTAGCCAAACTAAAGGTTAATCTCGCTACTGTTCAAACGGAAAGGAATAAGGCTGTTGCGGCGCAAAAGATAAAGGCTCGTAGTAAAGATTCAGGAAAAGAAGAAACGCAGCTATTGGCGAAATTAAACGATACAGAAGCATCTTTGGAGGCCAAACAAAAGGAATTTCAGGATATATGGAATGAAAGGGCAATTCTTGCTGCGGAACTGTCTCGGAGTAAACTTAATGCTGAGGCAATAAAACGTGAAAAAGAACAGTTGATCCAAGAGGCTGCAGTGCTTAAGCAAAAAGCGGAAGACACGGCAACTGCGCGGGCGCAGATCTCCGGAATAGACGGGAAATTAAAAATATTGGAGTCGACGCTTACGGAAAAAGAACAGCAGTTGCGGGAAATGAAAAACCAATTTGAAGCAACGAATAAGGAAAGAGAATCGCTAAGGAACGAATTAACCGCGGTAAAACAAAAACTTGTTTCTTTACAGCAGGAGACGACAACACAGGCAGGCGCGAATAATAATACGATTAAACAGTTTGAGACGATACAGGCGCAAAATACTATGCTGCAGAATAAACTTAGGAAGTTTATAGAAGCGATAAAGTCCCGTAATTCGCAAATCGAGGCTTTGCAGGAAAAACTAAAAGCTATAAATGATGCGTATGCGCAAAGTGAACAGGAAAAGGTTGTTATGGCTGAAGAAATCGTAAGTTTGCGGGGAGAAAAATCTCGATTGGAAGAAGGCTTGAAAGCAAAATAAAAGCATGGTCGCAAAAAATAAATTTATTATTTTAAATAAGGAGAAGTTAGGAATGCCAGATATTAAGCTTATCAGTAAAAACTGCAAGGGGTTTGTATCCGCGGAGGAATTAAAAGCTGTTTCTAAAGCCATTAAGCTTGTGCACAAGGAACTAAAAGACAAAAAATGCCCCGGTAATGATTATATTGGCTGGCTGAATCTGCCTTCAGCTATGCCTGATAAGTTAGTAGAAGATATTGAAGATACGGCAAAGAGAATAAGGAAAAACTGTGATGTTTTTATAAGCCTTGGTATCGGAGGTTCGTATCTGGGGGCAAGGGCGTGTATAGAATTTATAAAGCCTAATTTTGCCAATGAGCTTAAAAGCGAAAGCCCTAAAGTATATTTTTCCGGCCATAACCTAAGCTCTGATTATCTTCAGGACTTATTTAATGTTATAAAGAAAAAGAAGGTTGTTATAAATGTTATTTCAAAATCCGGGACAACAACGGAAACAGCGGTTGTTTTCAGGATATTGAAGCAGTATATGGAAAAAATTTATGGCAAAAATGGAGTTAAGGACAGGATTATTGCTACCACAGACTCAAGTTCCGGAGCACTGCGCAAGCTTGCTGAAACTGAGGGTTACAAAGCATTTATTATCCCGGATGATGTCGGAGGAAGATTTTCTGTCCTAACGCCGGTAGGATTGCTGCCGATAGCCGTAGCCGGGATCAGCATCAAGGAATTATTAAAAGGAGCGCGTGATTTTGAAAAAAAATGCGCTATGCTTAGCCTCGATGCAAATCCGGCTTATAAATATGCCGGAATAAGGCATATTCTTTACAAAAAAGGAAAAGTTATTGAGGTCCTATCCAGCTTTCATCCGAGCCTGCGTTATCTCGGGGAATGGTGGAAGCAGCTTTTCGGCGAAAGTGAAGGCAAGGACGGCAAAGGGATATTCCCGGCTGCCTGTGAATTTACAACAGACCTGCATTCAATGGGGCAAATGATCCAGGATGGGCAAAGAAATATATTTGAGACGTTTTTGATAATTGAAAAGTCCCAGGCAACAATCAAAGTGCCCGAATTTAAAGATAATATAGATGGCTTAAATTATTTGTCTGGAAAAGATCTGGATTATATAAATTACAAAGCTTATGAGGCAACAGCCGGCGCGCATTATGACGGTAAGGTGCCCAACCTTAGCATTGTAATACCAAAAAGAACCGCTTTTCATCTTGGACAGCTGTTTTACTTTTTTGAAAAGGCAACGGCTATGTCCGGATTGCTATCCGGAGTAAACCCTTTCAATCAGCCCGGAGTGGAAGCATATAAGAAGAAAATGTTTAAACTCCTGGGAAAGCCCGGGGCGTAATCCCACGGCTTTTAAACACTATAGAAAATAGGGTTCTTTCGCAATAAATGTAGAGAATATTGTATAAGTGAAGTTGTGACAAGATGATGGGTAAATTTTACGCTTTAGCACAAATTTTACCGCCAAAGAACGGCGGTACCGGCAAATATACGTTGTATTTTTGGCGCTTCAGAAACTCACCATTGACATTAGAAATGTCAATGGCTCAGACAGTCTTCGCACCCAAAAGGGTACCCAAAAACCCAGCATATATTTGCCTAAATCTGTGAATGCGCTTAAAAATTCCCCCATAATCTTTATTTGAAGTCCACACTAAATAAGAAAGAGCCGAAATTAGTGCAAAAATAGTTATCTGCATTCTAATAATGCGGATATTCCGATATTTTTCCCGCTACTTTAATTTTAGTTTTAAACTCACATCTAATATTCATAACTTATTATTTTACAATATATTATCAATTTAAAAAAATCCTGTTTTGTTTGCAAACTCACCACCATTATGGTATACTTTAAAATCTTTTTTACCAACTCATTTTAGGACGTAACTTTTTTATTTCTAGTGAATAAGGATACAAAGATGTTTTTGAAAAAAATAAGATTCATTGCAAAAATTTATATCCTGTTACTGATTCAGCTATTAATTTGCAGTCATTCCGTTCTTGCCTTCTCTCCAGTTCAGCAAGTAGAGCAGACAAGACTATCACCGCGGATCAATATGCATATAAATACGTTCCAGGATATTTATCAACAACGGATTTTATATCCTGAGGTTAATGAACAAGTTAGGGGAGATAGGTTATCTCAGGAAGTGGAAAGTACCTATAAAAGGCTTTTTCCTGATGGCATTCCGGTTATTGAGGATATCTCAGAGGAATGGGATGATACTTTCCGCAAAGTTAATGCAAATTTGGGGACTTATGAAGAATTATTTTATGACGCAATATTGGCGGGTTTTATATCCAGACATATTCCTGTAAAAAGAGGAGATAAAGTTCTTGATTTTGGTACAGGTACTGGAGTGCTTGCGATTTATGCTGCTTTAAAAGGCGCAGAACTAGTTGTGGCTTTAGATGTTAATGAGGCTGCCTGCAGGTTTGCAAAGTGGAATACTTTAGAATTAGGGTTGCATAACACGATAAAGGTAGTTAAAAGTGATGGTTATAATGGGCTCTCTTCTTCTGATGTATTTGATACTATTGTTTTTGCTGCACCGCCATACACAGATAACATGGACGAGACAGATATAGCAGTACGGGATTATAAAGGTAAAATTGTTGAGATGTTCTTATGCGAAGCAAAAGAACATTTGTTGCCTGGCGGCAAAGTTATCCTGATGTATCCGGATAACCTGAGTTCTGTGCAAAGGATAAAAGAATTTGGATTAAAATACGGCCTGATTATTACAGAGCGTGTCCAATTGGGTACAGCAGAGAAGTTGCGCAGTTTCTATCGCAGTAAGTTTAAAGATTCAGGCAAAGAGATTAATACTGATTTTATGCGGGAGAAAATGACCAAGAAAGGCTGGTTTTCCTGGTCAGTGTTTAGGCTTGAAAAAATCGAAGATGTAGATAATTTACAAATATATGAATCCCTATTGTATGAATTCGGAAAAAATCTTAGCCGGGATCGGGATTTTTCCCGTCCGGATATACTTGCTGCCTCTTCGGCAATCATTGAACAGGCAATATAAGGAATGAAGATAATCAGAAAGGTTATAGCTTTAATCATAATTCAATTTCTATTGCTATCCAATTGTGCCTGGGCTAAGCCGAGGACAATGCTTTCTCCGCGTATTTTTGTCGGGGCAGACCAATTTAAGTTGATATTCTCCGAGGATAAGACTGGAAATACTTTAGCTTTTGATCAGGTGAAGACATTTGGCCTGTTTTTAAATATATACATCAATAGTATTCTCAATATTGAGTTTGAAAACTTTGAGAAAAATCAGGAGTATTACTATAAAGCTTACATGCAGATCAGAGAGGTTATTTTTAAGCATGCTGTTGATGAGGTTCCCATTTTAAATCACCTGCGTTCTCTGTCACAAGAGACAGAGGATCTGCTTAGAAGAAAATTCTATCTGATGGTCTGGGCCAAATTAATGGAAGACCATATTACTGATAGCCTCCCTGATTCTGACCCTCGGGAAATGCCAAGATATCTGACTCTTTGTCTAACTGAGAAATGTAATGCCGGATGTAGATTTTGTCTGGCTAAAGCAAACGGTAGATATAAAGAAAATCTTTCTATTTCACAAATCAAAGAAATTCTTTTAGACGCTAAGAGTGCGGGTGTCTATGAAATTCGTTTTATGGGAGGTGAGCTTTCTCTCGTTCGGGAAGAGCTTTTAGAAACGATGAGAATTGCAGGAAGTTTAGGTTTAAGATCAGGATTGATGTTTACTAACGGATGGTGGATAGATCAGCCTTGGGCGGAAAAATTTATGATTGAACTTGCCGAGGCACAACAAAAAAAATCTCCTGCGATCATGCTCTCTGTTGATAAAGTGCATCAGCAGCATATTCCTCTTAAAAGGATCTTAAAATTTATTGAAAAATATTTTACACTTTTCCCCGGGGCAAGTTTGTATTTACATACATATGTTACGAATGAAGATGATGAACTTGAAGATCTGCTGATATCGCTCAAAGATAAAGTTATTGAGACTGAAGAACAGAATTTACGCGGAGGGATTAAATTACGTTCTGTAAAACTTAAAAAAGGCGACTTAAAGGCCTTATACGCGAATTTGCTGCAGATAGGTTATGCTGAAAGTATGCCGCAAAACTTGTATGATAGATATGTGCTTGAAAAGCTTGCAGGATCAGATAGCGATGATCGTTTTGCGAATCTGAAATTTTCACCCAGTATTTCTTCGGAAAGAATGAGTAATGCTCTGTCTATAAGTGCTCGCGGAGAGTATTTCTTAAAGCCTATTTATATTCCGGATAGTATTTTAAGTATGGGCAATATTCGCATGAAATCAATAAAAGAGGCTATGCGATATATGAATAAAAATCCTGTTATGGAAACGCTTATTAAAGAAAACGGACACATGGTTTTATATGAGAAGGCAAAGGAATTTGTTCCAAGGTTATATGATGAAATTGCCGGATGTAATTTTTTAGAAGAAGCATTAGTAAAGATGCTCAGGGATCCCATAGCCAGACTTGCCATAAATGTTAGTTTAATTGATGAGGAGCAACTTGCCTTTTTAAAAATAAATGGGTTGTTGTCTAAGACAAGAGTTGATTTGGATTTTATCTTTAAAATTGCTGAAGAAAACAGAAATCTTTTGCACGCGATTGAAGATAAAAATTTAAAGCAGGATATAATTGTTCAGGAGGCAGAGGTGCTGATAAAAGAAGAAATGGGGGGGGGATTTGCTGCTGATCATCATGGATTGCAGCACGCAATAGGCTTAATGGAAAAGGCAAAAGAGCTGATTAAAAAGCTTGGCAGAGAAAAAGATGATTTTAGCAAAATTTTTGAGTTAACAGAACAGTCGATCTAAATAAAAGGGAGCAGGGGGTAGGCTAACCCAAGTTCCGCAGTTTGTTTAAAAAATAAATTTTTTTTGGCAAAGATTTGTGTCTTTTGGATAGTATCTTCCTCTTGAGAAACAAAGGAAGTGTTCTTTGAGAACCAAGAAACAAATGTAGTGGAGAATACCCCCT
>JAKLQT010000267.1 GCA_022013205.1 Candidatus Omnitrophota bacterium
AGGCTCTCATTTGAGCCATGTTAAACGATCTTGAGTTAAGAGATATAAAACCATATACCTCTTTTTGCGCTACAGAATTTTTGTCTCTTGCTACAGAAGAAATCTTGTTATTTTTCATCTTGACATATTACCGCACGACTTATTTAAATAACTGTTACCTTAATCTTATGCTTATGCCAAACCTTAAGCTTAAAGGAAGCATTTTCCTAATCGGATAAAGTATCTGTAAAATTAGGCGGTATTATAAAAATATAAAGCCGCTACCTGATTTTTGATCAGATGGCGGCCCGACCATCAATACTGCCTTCAGAAAAAGTTATTTCTGAACCCAAAATTTTTATAACTATGCCCTGATTTAACTATATCAATCTTTAAGTTCCCTGTCAAGCATAATTCTTATCTAATTCTTATCTAATAATGGATGTCAATATCTTTAGCGTGGGTTTCAGTGAATTTAATGATCTGATTCATCATATTTACCGATTCAACAGGGTGTTTTCCTGCTGCGGTTTCTGCGGAAAGCATAAGGTAATCAGAGCCGTCAAGAAACGCGTTGGCAACGTCAGTAACTTCTGCGCGCGTCGGCCTTAAGTTCTCAGTCATACTCTCAAGCATTTGAGTTGCGGTAATCACGAATTTTTTCATGCGGTTGCATTTTTTAATAATCATCTTTTGAATCACAGCTATTTCATAAATAGGCAAAGACACCCCCATATCCCCTCTTGCAACCATAATCCCGTCAGAAACAGCGATGATTTCATCGATATTTTTTATACCCTGCCTGTTTTCAATTTTGGCAATTATTTTGCAATTCGGAAGCCTGTCTTTAACTAAATCCCTGAAATTCAAGATATCCTTCTTGCTTCTTACAAATGACTGGGCAATGTAGTCCAGTTTATTTTTTACGCTGAACTCTATATCTTTTTTATCCTTATCAGTCAAGCCGCTAAACCTAAGGTTAATATCGGGTATATTTATGCCCTTATGCTCCTTCAGGACTCCCGGAACGATAACTTCTGTCTGAAGGCAGCCGTTGCTCCTTGATTTAACTTTAAGCGCGATATTTCCGTCATCAATGTATATAAACAAGCCATTTTTTATATCGCTTATTGGCCCTTCGTAATCAAAAGGTATAGAGCCTTTGCCGCAAAGAATTGCCCCACTACTCAAAAGAAGCGTTTGCCTTTTTTTCAAGACGACTTCTTTTTTAAGCTTTCCTATTCTTATCCTATAACCCTCTAAATCGCCCAGTATTTTTAAATGCCTTGAATATTTTTTGTTCAGGGTTCTTACCAGGTTAATGACTTTCGCGTGCCTGGAGAGGTTTCCATGAGAAAAATTAAGACGGGCTACATCCATACCTGCAAGCATCATCTTCCTTAAGGTAGAATAATTGTTGCTCGCAGGGCCAATAGTACAGATTATTTTTGTCTTAACCATATTAAGTTTCAGGGGCTGTCCCTGTATATTATATCTTCTCCAATAATTAAAACCAGTTTTTTGTCTTTAAACAAATCCTTACCAGCATAAGCATCACCGGCACTTCAATCAAAACTCCTACAACCGTTGCCAGCGCTGCGCCGGAGGAAAGGCCGAATAACAAAGTGGCGGTAGCTATGGCAACCTCAAAGTGGTTACTTGCTCCGACCAATGCCGAAGGAGCTGCGTCCCTATAGGGCAATTTGAGCCGCTTGGCCAAGCCGTAACTAATGGCAAAAATCAAACATGTCTGAATAAAAAGAGGAATGGCTATTAGCAAAATAATCTGCGGCTGATTGATAATTAGTTCCCCTTTAAAAGAAAACAAAAGAACCAGCGTCAAAAGAAGCGCTGAAATAGAAACAGGTGTCAGATAGCGCAAAAACTTTTCTTCAAACCACTTTAATCCCTTCTTGGCAATAATCTGCTTACGCGAATAATATCCTAACAACAGAGGAAGGCCAACATATATAATCACTGATAAGACGATAGTCTGCCAAGGAATAGGCATTTTGTTGACGCCAAGGAGCCATCTGCCAAGCGGAGCGTAGAGAAAAAGCATTGTAAGGGAATTAATGGCCACCATCACTAGCGTATGGCCATCGTTACTTTTAGCTAAATGTCCCCAGACGAGCACCATTGCCGTGCAAGGCGCAATCCCTAATAAAATACAACCTGCAATATAGGACCTGAATAGCTCAACTTCGCCTCCACCCTTAACGATTTCTGTGCCCGGAAGCCATCCTTTAAACAAAACCCCGAGAAATACTGTAGCGATCGCAAGCATGGTAAAAGGCTTGATACACCAGTTAACAAAAAGCGTAAGCATTACAGGCTTAGGTGTTTTGCCTGCTTTAATCACCTCCGCAAAATCGATCTTTACCATGATTGGATACATCATAAAAAACAGGCAAATCGCAATCGGAATGGACACTTGATAGATCGATAAGCTATCCAATGTAACAGCTACGCCCGGAAAAAACTTCCCCAAAAGTATCCCTATCCCAATGCAAGCAAAAACCCATACGGTCAGGTATTTTTCAAAAAAGCTTAAACGACGCTCTTCGTGTATAACATGTTCCATCTCTTCTCCCTTTCTATTAAACGCCTAATGCCTCGGTCATTTCCAAGCAGGCTTCAGAAAAGTTTTAATATATAAATACCTGTATAATATACGCCGACTAAAATGAATATCGCGCCGGTAATTTTCCGCATATATAATTCTAGAACTGTTAATTTAGAAAACCATCTATTGAGCGAACTAACGCCTATGGCTATAGCTACCGCGAAAAATAAGACCGGTAATCCTGTTCCAATACCGTATATAAACAGCAGGATAATGCCCATTTTATGGCTAAGCGCAAGCGGGATAATGCTTCCGAAAAATAACGCCGCGGATATGGGACAAAAGGCAAGCGCAAAAAATACCCCAAGCATAAAAGCACCTGGCGCGCCTGCTTCGATAAGGGCATTACGGTGTTTCTCGGAAAGCATAAAGCCTGAAAATTTTAGTTTAATTATCTCCAGCAAGACAAGGCCTGTAAGTATCAAGATAGGGCCCATGGCTTTAACTACATATTTCTGGAGAAATTGCGCGGACTCAGGAACTGCCAGGACTGACTTAATAATAAGTATTCCAAGGATAGCGTAAGAAAACATCCTTCCAAGCGTATAAGCTAATCCTGCAAGAAAAACAAAAATCGGATTAGTGATGCGCTTTGAAAGAAAAGATATCGCAGCGATATTAGTCGCGAGGGGGCATGGGCTTATAGAGGTCAATATCCCAAGCCACAAGGCTGATAAAAAACCAGTTAAAATCAGGGTCATTTATTCTCCTCTAAAAATTTTGTTATTTCTTCCTTCACGTAATTATGAAATGCCCCCTTATTGTCTAAGTAATTCCAGACCTTCTCAAGATTTTTATACTCCACTTCCTTTCCGCCTTTTATCCTGGAGATAACAAGCGATCTTGTGTAAAGTTTATAATCCTCTGCAAAATGCCCGTTGCCTTTTTCATCAATATTAACCACTTTATATTCCAACTCGCCTGAGGCAAGTTCTTTGGCAAAATATTTATCAATCGCTTCTTTGGAATACTGTTCTATCTTGTAGCAATTTGAACATCTGTAATCGCCGTGAAAGTAGTATGCGATTATCTTTGACCCGGCACTATCCTCTGCCATGACAAATCCTAAGCATAAAAATACAAACACTGCAATGAGGATAATTTTTTTCATGATAGGAGCTCCCTGATGGACTTTTTTATCTCTTCCGGAGAAAGAACCCTGCCGCTTGATATGATTTTTCCGTCTATGACAA
>JAKLQT010000268.1 GCA_022013205.1 Candidatus Omnitrophota bacterium
AATCTTTAAATCTAACGCATCTTTAAATAAAGCATCTCCTTTTACGATAAATGCATTCTCGTATAAATCAATCAGCTGGTTATCTATTTTTAAATAACAGTTTAGCTTATACAAAGCGGGCTTTAAGTCAGATGTAACATTAAATTTTAATCTCTTCAGCCCCTGCCCAATATTTATTTTTCTGCGCCCCAGATATATGCGCTGGTCATCCTTGTAAATCTCAACCTCAGCTAAAACTTTGGCGCTTGAAGCACCAGAATTCAAAACCTCAAAATCAATATTTACAGCCTCGCCTTCTTCATAGGATGCATACTCTGTCCTTGCATCTTTTATAAGGAGACCTTTTTTAAATATCTTTGCCACGCTACTATAAAAAGAGTCCGATAAGTTTAAATTAGCACTTGAGAAAAGAAGCCAATCCCGCGGGGTTTTACCTTTAATATTCCAGGGATTAAACCAGTGTTTGACAAGCACAATTGATGCGCCGATAAAATTCCCGTTTTTATCAATTGCACAACAGAGAATATTTGATTTTCTTACCGGAATCCTCTCCGGGAAAACATTCCCCCTATCAGGTTGTTTTATTTTGCCGCCGAAACCGGTCTTTACAAGAATACCTTTGTTGGAGTTTAAACCTGATGTATCAATATTTTTAAAAAGCTCGGGATTAAATTCGAATTTAAAATCCTCTCCCCTGATATCATAAGTTCTTACGCCAAGCCTCTTTAAAAATTCTTCATTATAACTCTTAGGCAGGAACAATATCAAACCACCCCCATTTTTTAAAAAATCAAATATAAGAGACTCTTCCTCTTCGCTTAGGCCTCCTTTTGAAAGTATAATATAATCGTAATCGCTTAGTTCTTCTGATACCTCACTCTTCCAATCAGCGCGGAAATATTTAAAAAAACCAAGCATTTTTATTATCTCACCTTTAGACACAGAAGAGGTATCCTCATCAAATAAAGAATAAAATTTTACATCTTTCTTTTCAGCAAATAAGTTAAACCTAAAACCCCAGTTGATAGTAAGGAGAAGCGGAAATATAAGTAAGATTTTTTTCACGATTTTTATGCGGAAATAGACTCAAAAATATCTTTAATTTTAAGCGCTACGGAACTTGCATCCAGACTTGATGTGTCTATAAACTTATTGCTCCTTTCATAATAGGAACTTCTTTCCTGCAATAAACTTTCAATTGTTTTGAGCTTATCGCCTTTATTTAAAAGAGGCCTGTCTTTTTTATCCTTCATTCTTTCTAAAATTACTCCCGGAAGTGCCGTAAGGCATATTATGAGCGCATTTTTTTTAAGATTTTTAACATTCTCCTCATCTATCATTACGCCGCCTCCGGCATCTATAATAACCCCATCAAGAACTGCAACCTCTTTTACAGCTTCAGTCTCTATTTTCCTGAAAAATTCCTCAGTGTTATTTTTAAAAATATCATTAATACTCATACTAAGTCTTTCTTCTATTAGAATATCCGTTGAGATATACTGCATATTCATAAGGGAGACAAGTTTCCGGGCAACTGTTGTCTTACCGGTGCCCATGAATCCGACAAGGACAATATTCATTTTTATACATTAGTTAGTTTTACTCAATACCTCTCTAACCTTTTTATATAATTTTTATAATTATTTTTGATATCATTGAGATTATCAGAACCGAATTTATCAAGGAAACTCCTCATAATGATATAGGCAATCATACTCTCTGCGACTACTCCGGCCGCAGGAACTGCGCAAATATCGGCCCGCTCCTTTGAAGCTTTGCTTACCTTTTTGCTTATTATATTTACCGAAGCAAGCGGCCTTCTTAAAGTTGCAATAGGTTTCATATATCCTTTTACAACCAAAGGCTCGCCATTAGTAATTCCCCCTTCAACTCCTCCGCAACGGTTTGTTTTCCTGTAAAACCCGGATATTTTTTTGTAGTAAATTTCATCCTGCACTTTAGAGCCCGGCTTAGAGGAATTTTCAACACCATCTCCTATTTCTACAGCCTTTATCGCCGGTATCGAAAGTATTGCCGCGCCTACTAATGCATCAAACCTCATATCCCACTGGGCATAACTGCCTAATCCAACAGGAACTTCAAGCGCGATAACTTCAAAAACACCACCGAGGCTATCTCCGCTCTTTTGAGCCTCGTTTATTAACGCCTTCATCTTTTTTTCGGCACTTACGCTTACGCAGCGCAGTTCAGACTTTTCGGCTAAATAAGGTATTTTTTCTAAAGAAACTTTACTACTATTAACTCTAACGCTGCCGATACTGAGAACATGACTAAAAACAGAAATTCCAAAATCCAAGAGAAACTGTTTGCATAATGACCCCGCGGCAACGCGCGCAACCGTTTCCCTTGCACTCGCTCTTTCAAGAATAAGGCGTAAATCCTTAATATTATATTTAAGTCCGCCGGCAATATCCGCATGCCCCGGACGCGGAGCCAATATCGTATCAAGGCGATCGATTGTGTAGTCCCTATTTTTTATAAACAGAGTTATAGGTGAACCAAATGTTCTATTATCTTTTAACCCAGAAAGAATTTCAACAGAGTCAGACTCTATCTGCATCCTCACACCGCGGCCATAGCCAACCTGGCGCCTTGAAAGCTCCTTATTTATTTTGGCTATGCTTATGCTGACACCGGCAGGATATCCATCTAAAATTACCGTTACACCCTTACCATGAGATTCGCCTCCGCTTAAGAATCTCAGCATTATAATACCTCCTTTAATGAGCACACAACTTATGGAGTATAAGCAACATAAGTTGTAAGCAAATCTTTCTGCGAATTAAATACTTGACATTTTTCTATAACTAAACATTCTGAACTGAAAAATGTCAAGCATCAAATTCAACTAGAACTTATGCGCACTGTGCTCCATAAGCTCAAGTTTCATTTGACCTCCTTCTTATTATACACAGAATA
>JAKLQT010000269.1 GCA_022013205.1 Candidatus Omnitrophota bacterium
CCGAAAAACTTGATGAGATAAATTCTCCTGAAAATCTGGCTAAAGATTATAACAGTAACGGGTATTTGCCTTCATTTAGCGTAGTGTCAAACCCGGAGTTTTTGCGTGAAGGCTCAGCTATTGAAGATTTCATGCGGCCGAATAGGATTGTAATAGGAGCAGACAGTGATCAGGCTATAGCGATAATGAAAGATATATATAGGCCTTTATATCTGCTTGAAACGCCTATGGTGATTACTAATCTTGAGACCTCTGAGCTGATAAAATATGCTTCAAATGCTTTTTTGGCGACAAAAATTTCCTTTATCAATGAGATGTCTTGCCTCTGTGAAAAGGTTGGGGCTGATGTAAGTATGATCGCCAAGGGGATGGGGCTGGATAAGCGTATAGGAACAAAGTTTCTGCATGCCGGGCCTGGCTATGGGGGCTCATGTTTTCCTAAGGATACACAGGCGCTAACTTCTATAGCAAAAAATGCCGGCTATGATATAAAAATAGTCAAATCAGCCATAGAAGTTAATGTCTATCAGAAAAAGCGGATGATCTCTGTGATACAAAACGCGGTAAAGGATATCTCCGGCAAAACCATCGGTATTCTCGGGTTGGCTTTTAAACCGAACACAGATGATATGAGAGAAGCGGCTTCAATTACTATTATTGAAGGGCTTCAAAAAATGGGAGCAAAGATAAAGGCATTTGATCCAGTGTCCATGGATGAGGCCCAAAAGGTACTTAAGAATGTGGAGTATTGTGACAGTGCTTTCAGTGTTGCGGATGGAAGCGATGTTTTAGTAATTCTAACCGAATGGAATGAGTTCAGACAGCTGGACCTAGGTAAGATAAAAGAACTGTTAAAATCCAATATTATAGTGGATACAAGAAACATATACGACCCGTTGAGAATGAAAAAATTGGGATTTGAATATACATGTATAGGACGAGGTAGCTTCAAAAGCGCGTAGCGCTTTTGGCTAATGGCCAATAGTCGATAGCTAATGGGAAAGGAACAGAATTATGGCGTTTAAATTTGAAAAATTAAAGGTTTGGCAAGAAGCGGTTAAATTTGCCAGTGAAATTTATTGCGAAAGTATTTCAAAACAATTACATGCATTTAGAAATTATTTAAAGAAATAATCTGTTGGCTTTTATTATTGGTTGTTAACCATCGCCTATCGACCATTGTTTATCGAATTTTGGTCGGAAATTAATGAAGTAGTCTTTAACCATGTACCATTAGCTATTGGCTATTGGTTACGACGGAGGAGCAAAAATGAGCAAGTACTTAGTAACCGGCGGCGCGGGATTTATTGGATCACATATTGTTGAAGAACTTTTAAAAAAAGGCGAAGATGTAGTTGTTCTGGATAATTTTTCCAGCGGAAAAGAGGAGAACTTATCTTTTGTTTCTGACTATCAGCCATCAGCCAGCCCCTCGGAAATTTCCCATGGGGGAAATGTCCGAGTTGGAGTCCCCTCAGGGGGCAGCTATCAGCTAATTCGCGGCGACATTCGCGATAAGGAAGCCTGCCTTAATGCTTGCAGCGGAGTTGATTATATCCTCCATCAGGCAGCATTACGCAGTGTGCCGAAATCAATGAAAATTCCTCATGATTATAACGCTGTAAACATAGACGGCACATTGAATATGCTTGAAGCAGCAGGGGAATGCGGTGTCAAGCGCCTGGTTCTTGCGTCTTCGAGTTCTGTGTACGGTGACACAGATAAGTTCCCTCAGAAAGAAGACGCGTATCCGCTATTGATATCACCGTACGCGTTATCAAAATTAACAGGAGAGTTTTATTGCCGCATATTCAGTGAGAATTTTGGGGTGGAGACAGTTTCTTTACGCTACTTTAACGTATTTGGGCCAAGACAGGCACTTGATGATGAGTATGCTGTTGTTATTCCTAAATTCATAACTTGTATTTTGAATGATGAGCAGCCGCCGATATTCGGTAACGGAAAGCAGTCACGGGATTTTACATTTGTTAAAAATGTTGTACAGGCAAACCTGCTGGCGGTGTCTACCCCCGGCGTGTCTGGAAAGGTTTTTAATGTGGCCTGCGGCAATGACACTAGCGTGTTGGGACTTGTGGAACTGATTAATAAATTCGCGGAAAAGTCTATTGAACCCAAACTTCTGCCAATAAGAAAAGGCGATGTTTTTAAGACATTAGCTGATGTGAGAGACATAAGCGAAAAACTGAACTTTAAACCCGAATTCACATTTGAACAGGGAATGAAAGTTACGTTTGATTGGTTTAAGAGCCGGTAGAACAGATAAATATTCTACTATTAGTTACGAGTGACGAATTATGAATTACGAATGGAAAAAGGGAAGTCTATAATGAAAGAAAAATCTAATATTGTTGATAGAACTTATGAATTTGCCTTGGAAATCATAAAACTAGTTAATTTATTACCCAAAAACACTAGTGGATCGGTTATAAGTAATCAGATAATGAAAGCGGGGACATCTATAGGAGCTAAATTCATAATTCGTAATTAATAACTTTGTTTAGTTGTTTTAACTCATAACTCATAACTAGTAACTTTTAAAAATAAACATAAACTAAAGGAGAATCATGCGACTATCTGAACGTATAAGGATGAGAAAGGCAGCGATCGCCGTAGTCGGCCTCGGCTACGTGGGGTTTCCTTTGGCTGTTGAATTCGGAAAGATTGTCAGGACTATAGGCTTTGATCTGAATGAAAAACGGGTAAAATGCCTTCAAAAATTTGATGATACTAATAATGAAACATCTGTTGAGGATATGAAATCTGCCAAATTACTTCAGGTCACAAGTGATCCTGAAAAAATCAAAGAGGCTAAATTTATAATCGTTGCTGTGCCTACTCCTATAACCAAAAACAAACAGCCTGACCTTTTTCACTTAGAGAGTGCTTCTCGGATAGTGGGAAAGAATCTTACTAAAGGAAGTATAGTTGTTTATGAATCTACTGTCTATCCGGGTGTTACAGAGGATGTGTGTGTGCCGATTTTAGAGAAATCTTCAGGCCTTAAATATAAAAAGGACTTTAAGGTTGGATATTCGCCTGAGCGTATAAACCCAGGTGATAAAGAACATGATATCACAAGCATTATAAAAGTAGTCTCAGGCTGTGATAATAAGACTTTGAAAGAGGTGTCTAATATCTACGCGTTGATTGTTAAGGCAGGTGTTTTTGAGGCTAAATCCATTAAAGTTGCTGAGGCCGCGAAAGTTATTGAGAACACCCAGAGAGACTTAAATATAGCACTGCTGAACGAACTGGCGATAATTTTCCATGAGATGGATATTGATACACTGGCTGTTCTTAAGGCAGCGTCTACTAAATGGAATTTCATTAAAATGTTTCCCGGCCTTGTGGGAGGCCATTGTATAGGAGTTGATCCGTATTATCTTACTTTTAAGGCCGAAGAATTAGGATATCATCCTCAGGTAATACTTGCCGGGCGCAGGATAAACGATGGTATGGGAAAATACATTGCGGAGCAGACAGTAAAGCTGCTTATTGATGCTAATAAAACCGTTAAAAAAGCAAAGGTTCTTGTTTTAGGTATAACATTCAAAGAAAATATGTCTGACATAAGAAATTCCCGTGTTATTGACGTTATTAATGAATTAAGAGAATACTCTATTGATGTTATAGTTTCTGATCCGCATGCGGACACAGAAGCAGTAAATCATGAATACGCCATAGAGTTAAAGAAGTATAAAAATGACCTGAAAGTTGACGCGATTATAGCGGCGGTTAACCACGATATTTTTAAAAAGGATCTTACTCTCTCAGCATTGAAAAAACATCTGATTTACAGTAAGAATACTAAGGGAGTATTGGTTGATGTAAAAGGCATGCTGGATGAGAAAATGTTTAGTAATTCAAATATTCTATATTGGAGGCTTTAAAACGCCGGCAGAAAATTTAACCTTAAGCTGGCAGGTAAAAAGCCACTGGACGGCAAAAAAGGTAAGCGGTAGCGCAGCGCGTATCGGGTTAAAAGGTAACGGTTGAAAAGTTGGATAATAAAAGGAAAATAACGAGTTATAGGGATCTGGATGTATATCAAAATAGCTACGCGGCAATGTTGCTAGTAATGAAAGAAATAGTCCCAAAATTACCGGGATGTAAAACTTTGTAATCAATTGATAGATGCGTATGATAAGGTAAGCAGGCAATTGTACAAACTTGGGATTGCTTGGACAGATTTCAATGGCCGTAACCGAAACCGTAAACCGATACGGGCATCGCAACCGGTAACCTAAGACGAGTAGTTTTACTTTTTACTTGTATTCGAAGGAGGATCCATGAACATCTGTGTGGTAGGAGTAGGATATGTGGGGTTAGTTGTCGGTACATGTCTGGCTGATTTCGGGCATAATGTAGTATGTGTTGATAACAATAAGCATAAGATTGATGATTTGAAAAAGGGTATCAGCCCTATATATGAATTAGGCCTTGAAGAATTAATCCATCGAAATACAAAAGAAAATCGTTTGAGCTTTACTACCGGCCTTAAAGGGGCGATACAGTCATCTTTAGCTGTTTATATAACTGTAGATACACCTAATAAAGAAGACGGCACGCCAAATCTGACAAATATTAAGGCAGTAGCGCTAAAAGTGGCGGAATATATTGACGGGTATAAGGTAGTAATATTAAAAAGCACGGTTCCTGTGGGAACATGCGCTAGTGTACGTTCTATTATTTCCGAAAAACTTGATGAGATAAATTCTCCTGAAAATCTGGCTAAAGATTATAACAGTAACGGGTATTTGCCTTCATTTAGCGTAGTGTCAAACCCGGAGTTTTTGCGTGAAGGCTCAGCTATTGAAGATTTCATGCGGCCGA